>JAPLTZ010000124.1 GCA_026397895.1 Verrucomicrobiota bacterium
AATTTCCCGGCTGATGGCGCGCGAGAAAGAATTCCAGGATGGCGCGGCTCGTGGCGATGTTCAGGTTGAACGTGCGGTCAACGAACTTGAATTGCTTCAGGCCGCGGTCGAGCAGGCGCTGCATTGCGGCGAGAAATTTTTCCAGCTCCACGGCGCGCACCGGCACATCGAGCGACGACAGGCAGAACTCGCAGGTGAACGGGCAGCCGCGCGAGGCCTCGACGTAGACGACGCGGTGCGCGAGGTCGGCATCGGTGTAAAAGTCGTAGGGCAGGGCGAGCTGGGAAAACTCCGGCAGCGGCGCTGCGATGATTTTGTCCTGCGGACGGCCACCGGAAAGAATCTGCCCGCACACCTCCGCAAATTTCAGATCGCCTTCGCCGGTGATTACATGGTCGGCGAGCCGGACGATTTCCTGCTGCTCGGTTTCGTGGCTGACCTCCGGGCCGCCGAGGATGATCTTGATTTCCGGCCGCACGCGCCGAATGGCGGCGATGACTTCGGTGGTTTCCGCGACGTTCCAGATGTAGACGCCGAGGCCGATGATGTTCGGTTCGAGCGCGAGGAGTTTTTCCGCGATGTCGAGCGGGCGCTGGTTGATGTCGAACTCGGCGATGACCGCGCGCGGCTGGAGTTCGCCGAGGTTGGCGAAGAGATAACGCAGGCCGAACGCGGCGTGGATGAACTTCGCGTTGAGTGTGGCGAGGACGATTTCAGGCACGCGGGAAAATTAACGCAACGATGCTGGAAAGACAGGATTAACAAGATTATCAGGATTCAATTCGATGCAAGGCGACAGCCCATCAATCCTGCACAATCCTGTCTCAAAGTCGCTCCGCCAGCGCCGCCTGACTCTTGGCGAGAACTTCCTCGTGCAGCGAATTGCCGTGCGCGTCAATCGTCACCACCGCCGGGAAATCCACCACTTCCAGTTCCCAGATCGCTTCGGGCGAGCCGAACTTCTCCAGGAAATAGACGTTGCGCACCTGCTTGATGCACTCGGCCAGCACCTGCGCCGCGCCGCCGATGGCGTGCAGATACACGCAGCCATATTCCTTGCACGCCGCCTGCGTCTTCGCGCCCATGCCGCCCTTGCCGATGACGCCGCGCAAGCCGAAGTCGCGGATGACCTGCCATTGATACGGCTCTTCGCGGATGGACGTGGTCGGGCCGGCGGCGGTGCAGATATAGCTGCCGTCCGGCTGCTTCATCATCACCGGGCCGCAGTGATACATGATGCCGTCCTTGAAACTCACGCCCGGCGGCAACGCGCCGCCCTCGTGCAGATACTTGTGCACCGCGTCGCGTCCGGTGAAGACCGTGCCGGAAATGAGAACCTCGTCGCCAACTTTCAGCGCGCGGACTTTTTCTTCGGTGAAGGGGAAAGATAGTTTTGTCATGACTCAAGCCGCCACCAGATCAGCCTCCAGTGGATTGCCCTTTTTGAACTTGCTCACGCCCGTGACGCTGAAACCGATGACCTGCCCCGCCGCATCCACGCGCTCCATCACGGCATCGTTGGTGGTGGCTTTCTCGTAACCAGCCGCGCCCGAAAAGCGGACTTCAAGGAAATCCGCCTCTGCATCGAACCAGACTTTTATTTTATCGGCCATAAATCTTCTCCGGGTTTCGGTTTGTCGGTCAGGTAAGCCGTGACCACAAACGCATCGTTCTCCGGGTATTTAACCACAACACACAGCCATTTGCCACCCACAATCGTCTGCGTATAAAACTCGTAGAACAACTGCACCGTCGCATCCGAACGCGAACGGCGAACCAGTTGCGGCTCGCGCAATACCCGCTCGACTTCCGCCGCCATGCCCTGCATTTCCGGATGTTCCAAAATGTGCGCCAACCGCTCATCCGTGAGCCGCACCGAATGACCAAAGCAATCTTTAAGCGTCCTCATGTAAATGCCTACGAACCTCGTCGCCGACTTTCAGCGCGCGGATTTTTTCTTCGGTAAAGGGGAAGGACAGTTTGGTCATAACTTATCGAATGGAGATTGAATGGCTGACCGCTTCGGCTCGTTAAGGTTAATTAGCAATTCTCGCTGCGTTGGTATAATTCGCGCATGTTTACAGCGGTTCACTTTGGCCCAGAGCGGTTGTAGATTGGAATAGTGAAAACATCTCCGTTGCTCTTCGGGATTAGATAAGTCAAAACTTGAACAAGGTTCTTTATGGTCTAAGTGCCATCCGCTTCCATAATTTCTCCAACTCATTCCTCGGGTGAACCGTGATTCCAAATGAGACTTAAATTGTTCCAAAGAACATCCGAGCAGAACTAAAGTTGGTGCGGATTTAAGCTTACCCTTTAACACTCTGTTTATCCGACTCCTAAGCCTACGCTTGATAAGAATGGCAGGGCAGCTTCTCCATTTGTAATATTGTGACTTAGCTGTTTTGTTAAAAGCCCACCTTGTTGCTTCAGGATGGTTTTTCCAATGTTTAGACTCGTCAAATCGCTTAAGTTTTTTTGCGGCGTCTTTGTATTGCTCGACTATCAACCGTTCGCCTAGGCGATTAATCGAAATCCTTTTATTGCCTTTAACATGTTGCGGTCTTATTCGACTTGCATCGAACACTCCTGCTTTCTGCAGAACGTCCTTTACCACATAGAAGGTTGTTCCAACTTCACAGGCGATCGGATTTATGAACAAGCCGCGTTTGTATAATTCCAAAATTTTATCAACCCGTTCTTTCGCGATGTAGCCCGCATTCTGTTTTTTGTGACCGAAGTAGCACGAATATGAACAATAAAATCCTTTTGCGTTTTTGAACGGTTCAAAACTTGTTCCGCAATGTTTACAGATTTTAGTATTCATCACTGGCTAGCTTTTAATAAAGCCATTTCCCAATTTTCCCCTCCGCATCCAGCGTCACGCCCTGACGCCGATACGCCCAGCACATGTAGCTGATGCTCACAAAATACGACGCCGGCACGCGGTTCGCCGCGCAAATCTTCACGCCCAGCAGCGTCGTCTTGCCGCCAAAACCCATCGGGCCGATGCCGAGTTCGTTCGCCGTCTTCAAGATGTCCTGCTCCAGCGCGTCGAGCTTCGGTTCGGGATTGCGGTCGTCCAGCAAACGGAGGAGTTGGGTCTTGGAAAGTTCGTAGCCCGTCGCGCGGTCGCCGCCGATGCACACGCCGAGCACGCCCGGCCCGCAGCCTTTGCCTTGCGCCTGCAACACCGCGTCGAGGATCGCCTTGCGGCAGCCGTCGAGGTCGCGGTTCGCGTGGATAGCGTCGTCCGGCAGCGAGTATTGCGCGCCGACGTTTTCGCAGCCGCCGCCCTTGAGCACGAGCTTCACGGAAATTTCCGCCGAACGATGCTGATGAAAATGAAACGCCGGTGCGCCCGGCCCGACGTTCGTGCCGTCGTTCTTGCCGGTGAGCGAATCCACGGAGTTCTGGCGGAGAAAACCTTTCTTGGTGGCGAGTGTCACGGCTTCGCGCGCTGTCTCGGCGAAGGTGATCTGGTCGTAGCCCACGGGGACATCGACATAAAACAGGATGCTCCCCGTATCCTGACAGATGGGCTGCGACTTGGTTTTCGCGAGGGCGATGTTTTGGTCGATGATCTTGAAAGCATTCGCGGCGAGGGAATTTTTCTTCTCGTTCTCCAGTGACGTGAGAATCGCGCGATGGACATCGTCGGGAATCTCGGCGGAGGTGCGGCGGATGAGTTCGATGAGGGAGTTCAGCAGGTCGCTCATAAGGTGCGGGCAGCGTAAGCGTTGCGGCGGCGGGCGTCAATTTTGTTGAACGGGCGGAAAAGTCCTCTACTCTCGCGGCCATGTATGGCTTTGCTGGTCAAATACGGCTGTCATTCCCATTAGCCCGACAAATCGCGCTTGACCGGCCGTCGTCCGCCTTATATTTTTCCGCCATGATTCTGAACGCGCAACTGGCAGCCGTAGTCGTCGTAGTTAGCGACGCCGTTGGCTCTTGTCGCGCCTAGTGCAAATTTCGACAAGAACCCACGGCTTCAATGTCGTGGGTTTTTTGTTATCCGCGACGCGAGGCCTCAACCAAAAGAAAACATGAGCAAGACAACTGAAACAGCCAAAATCAAGGCCGCCAAGCCGGCCGCGAAAACAGGCACCCAACGTGAACGCGCCGAAATCGGCCAGACCATGGAGGGCGCGGACATCCTCGTGACGTGCCTCGAACGCGAGGGCGTGGACACCATCTTCGCCTATCCCGGCGGCGCGAGCATGGTCATCCACCAGGCGCTGACGCGGTCGAAGAAAATCCGCACCATTCTCCCGCGCCACGAACAGGGCGGAGCGTTCGCCGCCGAAGGCTACGCACGTGCCACCGGCAAGGTGGGCGTGTGCATGGGCACGAGCGGCCCGGGCGCGACGAACCTCATCTCCGGCATCGCCGACGCCTACATGGATTCCATTCCGCTCGTGGCCATCACCGGGCAGGTGCCGCAGGCGATGATCGGCAAGGGCGCGTTTCAGGAGACGGACATTTTCGGCATGACGCTGCCGATCGTGAAGCACAGCTATCTCATCACCGACATCAAGGACATCCCGCGCATCGTGAAGGAGGCGTTCTACATCGCGGGCACCGGCCGCCCCGGCCCGGTGTTGATTGACGTGCCGAAGAACATCCAGCTCGGCAAGACGCAGCCGGTGTTCTGCAAGGAAATCAATCTGCCCGGCTACCAGCCCGAACCGCACGCCAGCGACATCGAGCTGAACGAAATCATCGGCCTCATCGAGAAATCCGAGCGCCCGGTGCTGTATTGCGGCGGCGGCATCATCAGCAGCAACGCCAGCGAGGAACTGCGCGAGTTTCAGGCGCTGACGCAGATCCCCGTGACGACGACGACGTGAGCGGCGAGTTCGCGCCCAAGGAATCCCCCACCGACACGCCGAAGCTCATCGCGCCCGGCGCGGACCTCCTGCTCGCGTTCGGCGTGCGCTTCGACGACCGCGTGACCGGCAAGGTGAGCAAGTTCTGCGAGACCGGCACGATCGTGCACATTGACATTGATGAATCCGAGCTGAACAAGAACAAGCCCGCGCAACTGCCCATCGTGAGCGACATCAAGTATGCGCTGCGCCGGTTGAACAAGATGATCCGCGAACGCGCCATCGCCAAGAAATTCACCGCGTGGCACAAACAGATCGCCGCGTGGAAGGCCAAGGCGCCGCTGAAATATCGCGTGACCGACGAGGTGTTGAAGTCGCAGCACGTGAAAGATTTCATGGGCGGCGAAACCGACCAGGTGATTCTGCCGCAATACGTCATGGAGGTGCTCTACGACTTGACCAAGGGCGACGCCATCATCACCACCGGCGTGGGCCAGCACCAGATGTGGGCCGGGCAATACTACCAATACAAGTTCGCCCGCCAGTTCCTCACCAGCGCCGGTCTCGGCGCGATGGGCTTCGGCTATCCCGCCGCCATCGGCGCGAAGGTGGCCTGCCCGGACCAGCAGGTGGTGGACATTGACGGCGACGGCGCGTTCCTGATGAACGTGCAGGAGCTCGCCACCGCGCACATCGAGAAGATCGCCGCCAAGGTGATCATCCTGAACAACCAGCACCTCGGCATGGTGATGCAGTGGGAAGACCGCTTCTTCAAGGGCAACCGCGGCCACACCTACCTCGGCGACCCGGACAAGCGGAAGCAGATTTATCCCGACTACGTCACCATGGCCAAGAGCTTCAACGTGCCGGCGGAACCCGTCATCTTCAAACGTGACCTCCGCGCCGCGCTCCAGCGCATGCTCGACGCCAACGAGCCGTATCTGCTCGACATCATCACGCCCTACAGCGAACACGTGCTGCCGTTCATCCCCGCCGGCGCGACCGTGGCGGACATGATCTACGAGAAATAATCCCTGCGGTTAACCCGCGATTTTGAAATCAGCGCGCCGGATGAAAGTCCGGCGCGTTTTTTATGTGGCGTTGCGCCAGGCGGAAATCGTGCCGGCGACCGCCACGGCCAACGTGATTCCCGCCGGCAACCAGAGCTGATGCAGCGCAAGCGTCGTGGCGAGGAAGAGATTCAGCGCGAGCCAGACGATAAGCGGATGGAAATCCGGCGGGCGGCGTTTGCCGGGTTGCTTGTTGATGAGCCACGGCGTCGCGACCAGCAAGATGATCAGCGCCGTCACCGCCCAGCCGAGAAAGTTCACCCACGGCGCGCCGAGCGAGCCGGTGACGCCGCCGGACACGCGCCAGATCCAGAAGCGGTGCACGCGCGTGGCGAAGGGTTCGAGGCCGAGATCGAACAGCGCGGTCAGCAGGCACGTCAGGCCCATGACGCGGAAGCCGTAGCCGTGCAGCTTGCGCCACGGCCGCAGGATGAGCCGCGCGACGCCGCGGCAGTTCAGGAGAATCACCACCCACAGCAGCGGCGCGGTCCACGGCAGCTTGTCGAAGAGTTGTTCGCCCAGATTATCCGTGAAGACGAGTGGGCCAAACGGGATGCTGGTGGCGACGCCCACGGTCTGCACGATGCCGGCGATGATGACGATGAGGGTCGCGACGGTGAGGACGTTCTGCAATTGCAGCGCGCGCCCCAGCGAGACGAGCGTGCTGACGACGGCGAGGCCGAGGAGCAGGCCGAGTTGCCACGGCGCGGCGGGCGTGCCGCGTGCGAGGCAGACGACGAGAATCAGTCCCGCCAGCAGCAGGACGAGCAGGGCTTGCGCGGTGCGGTTGAGCGTTTTCTCGGACGGTTCCACGGCGGAAGATTAATCAGGAAACGCCGGGCTGGAAGCGCAAAGATGGTTGTGGACAACTCGCCAACAATTCCCGGTTGCTTCGCGTGCGAAAATTGCGTCTGCTATTGGCGTGATTGATTCTGTTTCCAACGAAGGTGGCGGGGCGACTGCCGATTTGAAAAAGACGCGGCGGCAAAAAATGGCGCGGGCCGATGCCCGTCCCGCCGTGGACCGGCTGCCGCCGCATTCGCCGGAGGCGGAGCAGGGGGTGCTGGGGTGCGTGCTGCTCTCGCCGAACGAGTGCATGGGCGAGTGCGTGCAGAAGCTGAAGACGGCGGAGGGGGAGGAATTTTACGATCTGCGGCACCAGACGATTTTCACGGCGCTGAAGGAGATGTATGACCGGCGGGTGCCGATTGATGTCATCACGCTCCAGCAGCGGCTGAAGGACAAGCAACTTTTGGAACAGGTCGGCGGCATCGCGTATCTCGCGGGGTTGCCGGACACGGTGCCGAGCGCGGCGAACCTGGCTTACTACCTCGAAATCGTTCAGGAAAAATTTCTGCTGCGGAAGATGATCCACACTTGCACGGACGTGGTGGGGCGGATTTATGATTTCGATGGCGACGTGGAGGAGTTGCTGGATGACGTGGAGAAGGAGGTTTTGCGCATCAACGAATCGCGGATTCAGGCGAGCGCGAACACGATGAAGGATTTGGTCAACAAGGCCATCAATCAGGTGGAGGATTTTCACAAGAATCACGGGATGCTCACGGGGGTGGGGACGGGGTTCGCGGATTTTGACAAGATGACGACGGGTTTGCACGGCAGCGAAATGATCGTGATCGCGGCGCGGCCTTCGATGGGCAAGACGTCGCTGGCGATGAACATCGCGGAGCACGCGGCGCTGGAGCAGAAGCTGCCGGTGGGGGTGTTCAGTCTGGAAATGTCGGCGAGTTCGCTGGTGTTGCGCATGCTGTGTTCGCAGGCGCGGGTGAACCTGCGGAACGTGCGGGAGGGTTTCCTGGCGGAGCGGGATTTCCCGAAGCTGACGGCGGCGGCGGGGCGGTTGGCGGGGGCGCCGCTGTTCATTGACGACACGGCGGGGCTGAGCATTTTGCAGTTGCGGGCGAAGGCGCGGCGCATGGTGCAGCAGCATGGCGTGAAGCTTTTTGTGGTTGATTATTTGCAGTTGCTCCATTCTACTTCGCGGCGAGCAGAGAACCGGCAACAGGAGATTGCGGACATTTCCAACGGCATCAAGGCGTTGGCCAAGGAATTGGATGTGCCGGTGATTGTTCTGGCCCAGTTGAACCGCGAATTGGAGAAGCGGGGGCCGGGAACGCGGCCGCAGTTGTCCGATTTGCGCGAGTCCGGCTCCATCGAGCAGGACGCCGACTTGGTCGGGTTGCTCTACAAAGACACGAAGGATACGGAAGACGGCGAGCCGGATTTTGCGAGTGATTCGCTGCCGGTGAAGCTGTTCATCGCCAAGCAGCGCAACGGCCCGACCGGCGATGTGAACCTGACGTTCCTGAAGTCATATACGCGGTTCGAAAGCGCCGCCAAAGTCAGTGAAGAAGATGTGCCAACAGAAAATTAAAAAATGAAATCCACGCTCCGCTGCCTCGGTCTTTTTGCCGCCCTGTTGCTCGCCTTCTCCACCTCCGCGCCGGCCCAGAGCGCGGGCACCGTGGCGCGCATTGAAATCAAGCACGTCGGCCCGACGGCGGTGAGCGACGAACTCATCCGCGCCAACATCCGCGTGAAGGTCGGCGACACCTATGTCCGTTCCGCCGTGGACGACGACGTGAAGAACCTCTACGGCACCGGCTTCTTTTACAACATCCAGGTCGTGGACGCCGCCGGCGACCAGGGCGTCGTGCTGACTTACGTTGTCCAAGGCAAGCCCAAGCTCACCAACATCAAGTATCAGGGCAACGTCAAATTCAACAACGCCAAGCTGGAGAAGAAGGTCACCTCCAAGGTCGGCCAGCCGCTCGACGAGCAGAAACTGTTCACCGATACGCAAGAGATCAAGAAGATGTATCAGAACGCCGGTTATCCGCAGACCGAGGCCAAATATACGGTCAGCATTGACGAGAGCGCCGGCACCGGTTCGGCGACCTTCGAGATTGAGGAGACGCCGAAGGTGAAGATCGAGTCCATCGATTTTGTGGGCGCGGCGGCATTTCCACAGAGCAAGCTCCGCGGCCTGGTGAAGATCCGCAAGCCGGGTATTTTGGGAAATCTCTTCGGCTGGCGCACGTTCAAGCAAGACAAGCTGGTCGAGGGGCAGGACAAGCTGATCGAGTTCTACCGCGACAACGGCTACGTTGACTTTGAGATCAAGGACATCCAGTTGACCTACCCGACGCCCAAGCTGGTCGTCATCAAGATCGTCATCTTCGAGGGCAAGCCCTACAAATTCGGCGCGGTCACCTTCAAGGGCAACAAACTTGGCACGGCGGAGCAACTGCAGCGCGGCTTCAAGATGCGCGTCGGCAGCACCTACACGCCCAAGGGGCTGGCCGACGACGTGGAAGCGGTGGAGGATTTTTATGGCCGGCTCGGTTACATTGACGTCACGCAATCCGCCGGCAACCTCCGGGTGAACCGCGTGCCGAACACCGACACCGGCACGATGGATCTCGAATTCCAGATCGAGGAAGGCCAGAAGTCGCTCGTCGAAAAGATCGAGATCCGCGGCAACCTCAAGACCAAGGACCGCGTCATCCGCCGCGAACTCGCGGTCACCCCCGGCGAGACCTTCGACATGACCCGCGTGAAGCTGAGCAAGGCCCGCCTCGAAGGCCTGCAATTTTTCGAGAAGGTGGAAACCCGCTCCGACGCCACCGAAATCCCCACCCGCAAAAACCTGATTGTCGAAGTCGATGAAAAGAGCACCGGCAACATGAGCGTGGGCGCCGGGTTCAGTTCCGTGGACTCCATCGTCGGTTTCGCCGAAGTCAGCCAGGGCAACTTTGATCTGTTCCACCCGCCCACCTTCACCGGCGGCGGCCAGAAATTCCGCGCGCGCGTCCAGTTGGGCACCAAGCGGCAGGACTACGAAGTGTCCTTCATCGAGCCGTGGTTTCTGGGCCGCAAGCTCGCGTTGGGCGTGGATCTGTATCATCACCAGTTGGACTTCAACAGCGTGAACAGCCTCTACAACGAAAGCCGCACCGGCGCCCGGGTGAGCCTCACCCGCGCCTTGGGCAGCGACTTCCTCATCGGCAGCGTCAGCGCTACGGTGGAAAACGTGGGCATCAATAGCGTTCCCACCAACGCGCCGGCGACAATCCGGGACGCGCAGGGCGACAAACTGCTGTATCGCGCCGGCGCTTCGCTGGCCTACGACACCCGCAACAGCACGATGCTGCCGAACCGCGGCCAGCGCACCGAACTGACCACGGAATTTGTCGGCGGCGGCGCGCAATTCTGGAAAGTGGAATTAAAATCCGCTTGGTATATCAAAGGGCCGTGGGAAGGCCATGTCCTCGAACTCGTCGGTCGCGCCGGGGTGATGGACAGTTTGGGCGGTCGCGGCATCCCGTTCTACGAGCGGTTCTACTTGGGTGGACTGTATTCGCTGCGGGGCTACGAATATCGCGGCGTCGGCCCGCGGGAAAGCTTCACCAATTACACGGCAACGCTCGCCAACGGCACAAATCTGCCGGCGGTCTACACCAATTCCGTTGCCGGCGTCGACAGCGAGCCGATCGGCGGCAGCACCTACTGGTTCGGCTCGGCGGAATACAGCCTGCCGCTCATCGACAAGCTGCGTTTCGCGCTCTTTTACGACATCGGCAATGTTTATTCGCGCGCCTTCAGCTTCTCGACCGCACCCGGCAGCAGCATCTACAGCGACAACTGGGGCATCGGCCTCCGGCTGAACCTGCCCATCGGCCCGCTGCGGCTCGATTACGGCATCCCCATCACCCATGACAAGAACAGCGGCGGCGGCGGGAAATTCCAGTTCGGCGTCGGCTACACGCGGGAGTTTTAGCGTCCCACCATCATTGATTTAATTATGAAAAAACTGATCCGTTACCTCGTTCCCACATTGTTGTTCCTGGCGGTTGCCGGGACGCCGGCTCTGGCCCAGTCCAAGACCGCCATCATCGACCTGAAAAAAGTGTTCGACAACTATTGGAAAACCAAGGAAGCCGACGCCGCGCTCAAGGAACGCGCCGCCGAGATGGACAAGCAGAACAAGAACCTCATCGAGGATAACAAGAAGGCCACCGGAGGAATACCAGAAGCTGATGACCTCGGCCAACGACTCGGCCGTTTCCGCCGACGAACGGGCCAAGCGCAAGAAAAACGCCGAGGCCAAGGCGCTGGAAATCCGCGAAAGCGAGCAGACCATCGAGGGCTTCCGCCGCCAGGCCGGCGCGACGCTCGACGAAAAGAAGCGCCAGATGCGCGACAAGATCCTCGGCGAGATTCGCACCGCCATCAACGCCAAGGCCAAGGCCGCCGGTTACAGCATCGTGTTCGACGCCGCCGCCGACAGCGTCAATGCGACTCCCGTGCTGATCTACAACAACGGCGAGAACGACATTACCGACGAAATCCTCGCCCAACTTAACGTCTCCGCGCCGGTCACGCTGCCCAAGGCGGCGGAAAAGACGGACGCCAAGAAGAAATAAACCGGAAGACAGTTTTTCCAAGCGCCGGCAAACGCCGGCGCTTTTTTCATGTCTCGCTCAGGCGCTTCACCGGCTTCTCATAAAACAGCGCGTGGGCTTCCTGGAGGATGGCGGGAATCTTTTCGGCGAACGGGCTGGGTTGCAGCGCCGCGCGCCAATCCAGTTCGCCCGCCCTCGCCGCGTTCTCGCCGGGAAACCAGTGGTCGGCCTGGCCGAGCAGGTTGTAGCGCATCTTCGCCCAGCCCGTGATGTCCAGTGCTTTGGCGTAGGTCCACAGCCGCAAAATCTCCGCCACGTTGATCTGGCCGGGCGCGGCGTTGAAATCCGGCAACCCCTCCGGCCAGTGCGCGCACCAGTCCGCGCCGAGCGTGGCGGCCATCTCCGCCCGCAACCGCCGCTCCACCGGCTTCATCGTTTCCGCCGCACGGTCGTAGAACGCCAGCGCCTCCACGTGTTCGTCGAAGTCCGCCGGCTTCGCCACGCCGCAGCTCAACGTGTGGATTTCCGGGCGCGCGAGGCAATAGAGGTCGTTGAACTGCATCGGCGTCAGCGGCGCGCACAGTTCCTTCAGCTTGGGCGGCGGTTCGTAGAGTTTGCCGCCCTTGTCGTTGGGGCTGATGATGAACACGCCCAGGTCGCGTGCGCGCGCGGCGACGACGGCGGGCCAGTTCAGGTCGTTGACGAAATACCAGTGCAGGTTGACGTAATCAAATTCGCCGCTGCCGACGGCTGCGAGGATGATGTCCGTCGTCGCGTGCGTGGAGAAACCGATGTGGCGGCACCG
>JAPLTZ010000379.1 GCA_026397895.1 Verrucomicrobiota bacterium
AGCCGGCGTTCACCGGCAAATACTGGGATACGCACGAGCGGGGCGATTACAAGTGCGCCGGTTGCGGGTTGGTGTTGTTCAAATCGGAGGCGAAGTTTGATTCCGGCTGCGGCTGGCCGAGCTTCTCCGCGCCGGCGGCGACCAACACGGTGGCGACGCAGACCGACACCAGCTTCGGGATGCGTCGCATTGAAGTGCTGTGCCCGCGCTGCGGGGGACACTTGGGCCACGTTTTCGATGACGGCCCCGCGCCGACCGGTCAGCGGTATTGCATCAACTCGGCCTCGCTGAAGTTTGAGAAGGCGGAGAAAGCAGACGCGAAAAAGTGACCGCCTGGCCGGACGTTTTTTCGACAGGATTAACAGGATTGTGCAGGATGCATTTTCATCCTGTGAATTTTGTTAATCCTGTCTGTCTTTTGTCCGATGCGGCAAAGGTTACTTGATGCCTGCCAGCCGTTCCTTCCAGATTTGGTAGAGTTGGACGGTGGCTTTGACGTCGCGCAGGCAATACTCGGCTATTTCCTGATACTTACCTGCCGCGAGCAGGTCTTTCACATCCATGCCGGTCACGCCGTGGCTCTTGGGGGATTCGATGCCGAAGGCCTTGCAGTAAAAATCCAGGTTGAACTTGCGCGCCGCGCCGTCGCGCCCGCTGACGCCGTAGAAGGTGAGTTGCTCGGCGAGGTCGCAGTGGGGTTCGACGGCGTAGCGGTAGCCGAGCCAGTTCTTCTTGGTGATGGGGACGTTGAGTTGCGCGGAGCGGAGGTAAAGGAACGGCACGTCGAAGCCGCGGCCGTTGAAGGTGACGATCTCGTCGTAGTGCTTGGCCACGTCCCAGAAGGCGGTGAGGAGCTCGGTTTCGTCGGCGCAGGGGACGAACTCGACCGCGCCAGTTTCAGCGGCGTCCTCGTAGTCCTCGGCGATAAACAGCACCTGGCCGCGCGCGGTGTCGGCGTTGAGCATGGCCACGCACACGACCTGCGAGGTGAACGGCCAGAGGCTCATGAATTGGGCAAGCTCGGCGCGCTTGGCGGCGCGGGCGGCTTCGTCGGGGAGTCTGGCGGCCTCGCGGAAAAGGTATTCCTGCTGGACGTCGTCGAAGTTTTCGACGGGCAGGGCGGAGGTTTCGATGTCGAAGACGAGTTTGGCCATAGGGCGGGGATGGGTGAAAACAATTCAGGATGGGAAGTCCGTCGTGCGGACCGGAGTTCCCATCCTGAGGGTTAAGGGTTATTTCTTTTTCTTACCGGCTTTCTTGGCGGATTTCTTCGCGACTTTTTTCTTGGCTTTGGCCATTGCTCATTCACCCCCTCTGGATAGTTGGTTCGACGTGTTTGTGATAAGTCTTGGTTTGCTTTCCGGTGTCCAAAGAGTCCTTTTCGCGGCAACATGCAAACTTTTTTTTCAGAAAAGAAAACAGCCGCGCTCCGAAGAGCGCGGCTTGGGCCGGCGGAATTTTTTATTTACGCGCCGAATTTGTCGAACGCCTTCGCGTTCGCCTGCATGAGGCGCATCAGAAATTTCGCCTCGAACACGCCGAGCGAACCGCAGTTCGCGCCGGTGTCGGTGAAGCGGTCGAGCTTGTCCGAGCCGCTCAACGCGGAGTGCAGCAGCACCGGTTGCGGATGCCACGAGTGGCCTTTGGCCGCGCACGGCGTGGAGTGGTCGCCGGTGATGGCGATGACGTCGGGCTTCTTTTTCAGCAGGATGGGGAGCGCGGCGTCGAAATCCTCGATGGCTTTTTTCTTCGCGGCGAAGTTGCCGTCCTCGCCGGCTTTGTCGGTGTATTTGTAGTGGATGAAGAAGAAATCGTATTTGTCGTAATCGGCGAGGTAGCGCTCGAATTGCTCCTTGATGGTCTGCGGGCCTTCGATCTTCACCATGCCGACGAGCTGTGAGAGGCCTTTATACATCGGATAGACCGCGATGGCGGCGGGCTTCATCTTGTAGCGTTCCTCGAACAGCGGAATCTGCGGCTGGTGTGCGATGCCGCGCATGAGGAAGCCGTTGGCTGGTTTTTCCTTGGCAATGATGGGCAGGGCGGCCTTGTAGAAATCGGCGATGAGTTTCGCCATTTTCTTCTGCTTGGCGTTCTTGGCGTCGCGCGGCTTCACGGTGGGAATGGCAAAACCTTCACGGTTTGGGTCGGCGTCGGTCAGCGGGCCTTCGAGACCTTTGCCACGGAAGATGACGACGAAGCGGTGTTCCTTGCCGGCTTTGATGATGACCTGCGTGTCGCCAACCTTTTTGATCTTGGCGGCGAGCAGGGCGCAGAGTTTTTCGCACGTCTCGGTCGGGATGCGACCGGCGCGGCGGTCGGTGACGATGCCTTTGGCGTCGAGCGTGGCGAAGTTGGCGCGGGCGCAGACATCGCCGGGTTTCAACTCCACGCCGAGGCCGAGGGCTTCGATGACGCCGCGGCCGACTTGGAATTCAATCGGGTCGTAGCCGAACAGCGCGAGGTGGCCGGGGCCGCTGCCGGGCGTGATGCCGGGTGCGACGGGGATCATGCGGCCATGCGCGGAGTTCTTGGCGAGGGCGTCGAGGTTCGGAGTGTGGGCGGCTTCGAGCGGGGTGAGGTAGCCTTGGTCGCGGGTGGCGATGTCGCCGAGGCCGTCGAGGACGATGAGGGCGAGTTTGGCGTTGGTTTTGAGGGTCAGTTCGGAGTAGAGGGCGTCAAGTTTCATGTTCGAGTTCAGTTGGTTTACGCCGGCGGCGGAGCAAATTCGGGCAGTTCACCGCTTCCGGCGGGCGACAATGATGCGGTCAAAATCGCCGCAGCGTCAACGGGATATTGAGTTATGGTGGATTGTCCCCAAACAAGGCTTGCCGGAATGGGAAGTGCGATTATGTTGTGCGGCATTTGATTTCAGAGGTTTTGCCGAAATGAAGTTTCGTTACATTTTTTTGCTGCTGGTCAGCTGGAGGTTGTGGTTCCCAATTTTGGGCCGGGCGGAAACGCCAATCATTTCGTATCCCACCGAGCCGGTGTCCGTCACCAATGTGTTGGGGGAGACCATCGGGTTTGATGTGACGGTGGATAACGATGACGGCACGTTCCGTTATGGGTGGCGAAAGAACGGCAAGTCAGTCCTGAATCCTGACGGTGACGGCGCCGGTTTTGCCAAGAATGTTTCCATCGGGAACGATGCGGGGACTTACACATGTTATGTTGACAATCCGCTGAACGAGTCGGCTTTGAGCGCGCCGTTCTATCTGACCGTATTAACTCCGCCCGTCGTCACCTCGGAACCAAAAGACCAAACTGTCATCGCCGGAAACAATGTGACCTTGACCGTCGGTGTGAACACGGCTTTGTTCCCCACGAATTTCACGTATCGCTGGCAATTGGAGGGAATGGACTTGTTCGACGACGGGGAGCAGGTGTCCGGGGCGGACACTCTGAGTTTGACATTGACCAGCGTCGGGCCGGGGGACGAAGGGAATTATTCCGTGAATATCTTTAATGATGCCACAATGTTGTCGTTGAGCGGGGAGCCAACAACCAGCACCAACGCATACTTGACGGTGGTGGTGCCGCCGACCATTTCATTTGATCCGGACGACGACATCGAGACGGTAGGGTCGCCGGCCGAATTTTCCGTGGTGGTTGACTCTGAAACCACGGACACCGATCAGAATCCGTTGACCTATCAGTGGCGGAAAAACGCAATCAATATCACCTTGGCCGCAAATCCCACGGCCACCAACGACACATTGACCATTCCCGCCGCGCAAATGGCGGACGAGGGCGATTACACGGTGGTGGTGAAGAACACCGGCGGGGCAGTTACCAGTGCGCCGGCCAGGTTGATGTTTCTGCCGGACCTGACCGACGTTTCACCCGGCACGGACTTTGCCGTTGCCGCCGGGACGAATGTCACTTTCAGCGCGACGGCGAACGGGTCGCCGCCGTTGGTTTTCCAGTGGTTCATTGACGATGTTCCCATACCGGGCGCCACCTCGAGCAATTACACGTTCCGGGTCGGCAGCATTGATCAAAACGGCGGGTATTCGGTGCAGGTCAGCAACTATGTCTGCGGGCTGGCCGGCGTCAGACTCGATGAGAGCATCAACCATCACCAATCCTGCCAACGGTGCCCGCTGGAGCAATGCCGTCATCAGCGTCCGAGGCACGGCCACGGATGACGGACAAATACAGGCGGTTTATTTCCAGTGCAACGAGGACACCAATATTTACACTGCGGTCGGGACCAATGTTTGGGCGGCGGATTTTCCCGGAATTCCGGGGACCAACACCATCACCGCCTACGCGGTGGATGGTTTTGGCAACCAGTCCACGAATGCCACGCGTAAGATATTTTACGTTGTTCCCTCCCCGTTCACACTGGTGATCGCCGGCAAGGGAACGGTCAGCAGCAATTGGACCGGCACCAATCTGGAAATCGGTCGCATCTATCGCATGACCATGACCGGCCCCGGCTCCGGTTACCGGTTTGCCGGATGGTCCGGCGGGGTGACCGCCAGCACCACGTCCATCGATTTCATGATGCAATCCAACCTGGTCATTCAGGCGAACTTTGCCGATGTCTATTCCCCGACCTTTGCCATTACCAACCCGGCGGTAAACATGATTTTCAGCAACAGCCCGGCCGTATCCGTCTCCGGCACGGTCACCGACAACTCCGGCGCCGCCGAAGTCCGCTACCGGCTTAATGGGGGCGCGTGGTCGGTCGCCGCCGGGACAACAACCCCTTGGCACGCCGATCTCGTGCTGCCGCCCGGCACCAATGTTTTCAGCGCCTACGCCGTTGATTCGACCGGCAACGCCTCGACCACCAACAGCCTGAACCTGATTTACTGGCTGTTCACACCGCTGGCAATCCACACCAACGGGCAGGGCGCGGTCAATCCGAACTACGACGGGCAGCCCTTGGTCATCGGGAAAAGCTACAGCACGACGGCGACCGGGACGAACGGATACAAATTCCTGAATTGGGTGGTTTCGACCAACTGGGATGGGGGTGCTGCCAACACCAACGCCGCCCTGACATTTTTGATGCAGTCCAACCTGACCGTGCTGGCCGTCTTTCAGGACACCAACCGGCCGGCGCTGACCATCACCAATCCGGCGGCAAATTCCCGCTTCACCAACACCACCGTCAATGTCCAGGGCACGATCGCCGACAATGCTCCAGGCGCGGCGGTCTATTGGCGGCTGGGGACCAATGCGTGGGCTGCGGTCGGCGTGGCGGAGACGGCCGGCACCAACCAATGGACCATCCCGGTCAACCCCGTGCCCGGCACCAACATCTTCAGCGCCCACGGCGTGGATGCCGCCGGCAATCATTCCCCCACCAACAGTCTGAGCTTCATTTATTCCGGCGACTTCGCGGTGCTGGCGGTGCAGACCAACGGGCAGGGCACGGTCACCCCCAATTATGACGGCCAGTCCCTGGGCATTGGCCAGACCTTCACCCTGACCGCCGCCGGCACCAACGGCTTCGTCTTCACCAACTGGTTCGGCGGAAGCAATCTGCCGCTGGCGCCGGCCACCAACTCACCGGCGCTGACGTTCGTCATGCGGAGCAACCTGATTTTGCAGGCCGTGTTTTTGGATGTGCAAAATCCCACCGTGACCATCACCAACCCGCTGCCGGGCGGGACGCCGCCCGGCCTCGCCGCCACCGTCAGTGGCACCGCCACCGACAACGACCAGGTCGTCGCGGTCATGTTCCGGCTGAACAATGGTTCGTGGGCCGGCGCGGCCGGCACCAATCCTTGGTCGGCCAGTTTCAAACTTGCCGTCGGCGCCAACACCTTCAGCGTCTACAGCGTGGACGCCGCCGGCAACAGCTCCACGACCAACACCATCGACACATTGGTCGCGTTGCCCGGGGCGGAGATCGGCGGCCTGACCGTGGTCGGGGGCGGCATCACAATCGGCTTTCCCAGCGAGGTCGGGGCGGTTTACCGGCTGGAGTGCAAAAACTCGCTGGAGGCTCCGGCCTGGACCGTGCTGGGCGTCGCCGTGGAAGGCACCGGCGGCGTGCTTTCCTTGACCGACACCAACCCGCCGGCGGAATCGCGCTATTATCGCTTGCGAGCGGAAACTCCCTGATGCCGGTCGGCATCGAACCAGACCGGCGCTCCAATCTGGAAATGAATTCGGCAGCCGTTCTTGGAGCGCATTCAAACAAGGCTTGCCGGAATGGGAAGCGCGATTATGTTATCCCACACATATTTTTGCCGAAGCTGTTTGTTGAGAATGAAGTCTCGTATTTTATGTTTCATCGCGGGGGCGTTGGGGCTGTTGCTGCCAGCGACAGGGCGGTCGGATATACCCAACATCATCGATCCCACCGGGCCGGTCTATGCGACCAATGTTTTGGGCGAGACCATCGCGTTCGATGTGACCGTGGATAACGACTATGACAGCACTTTTGTTTACACCTGGAAGAAGAACACGAAGACCATTGCCAATCCATACGGACCGAACGACAGTCACTTTGAGAAGGAGGCCTCCACCAGCGGTGATGCGGGGGCTTATACCTGTTACATCGCCAATTCGCTGGGGCAGCACTCCGAGAGCGCCCCGTTCAACCTGACCCTCTGGTATCCGCCGACCATCACCACCCAGCCGCAGGGCAAGGTGGTCGCCGTGGGGTCGAATGTGACGTTCTCGGTCAAGGTGAACGCGACGCTGGTGCCGACGAACTTCACCTATCAGTGGCAGTTCGAGGACTTTGATTTGCCCGGGGCCACCAACGCGAGTTTCACCGTGACCAATGCCCAGCCGGAGAACGAGGGGAACTACACGGTAAATATTTTCAACGGGGCCACGGCGATATCGGCGAGCGGTCTGCCCACCACCAGCACCAATGCATATCTGGCGGTGGTGGTGCCGCCGACGATAACCTTTCAGCCCGAGGATCAAATCGTCGCGGTCGGTGATCCGGTGCAGTTTGCCGTCGTGATTGATGCGGCCACCACGGACACCGACCAGAACCCCGTGACCTATCAGTGGCGGAAAAACAATGTCAACATCAGCGCCGCCACCAATTCGACCGCCGGGGAATTACACGGTCGTCGTGAAAAATTCCGGCGGCACGGTCACCAGTTCGCCCCCCGCCATATTGATGCTGCTGCCCGCGATCACCAACCTGACGCCCGCCACGGATTTTGCCTGGCCGGCGGGATCAAACGTGACCTTCACCGTCGGGGCGACCGGCACGGCGCCATTGAGTTACCAGTGGCAGTTCAACGACAGCCCCATCCCCGGCGCGGTTTCCAACAAATACACCCTGCACCTCGGCAACGCCGGGCAGGCCGGCAGCTATTCCGTGCTGGTGAGCAACGCTGCGTGCGCGCTGGCCGGCGTCGGGCCGGAGGAAAGCCTCGGCATCAACCTCACCGTCCTGCCGGAAACCAACCGCCCCTCCATCACCATCACCAATCCCGCCAACGGAGCGCGCTGGAGCAACGCCGTCATCACCGTCCGCGGCACGGCCGCCGACAACGGCGAAGTCGAAGCCGTCCGTTTCCAGCTCAACACCGCCACCAATGTTTACACGGCCGCTGGCACCAACGTCTGGGTGGCGGATTTCCCCGGCATCCCCGGCACAAATACCATCACGGCCTACTCCGTGGACTACTACGGCAACCAGTCCACCAACGCCACGCGCAATATTTTCTACGTTGTCCCCTCGCCCTTCACCCTCCTGAAATCCGGCTTGGGCACCATCACCACCAACTGGACCGGCCCCAATCTGGAAATCGGCCGCAACTACACCATGTCCGCCGCCGCCAGCACTGGATTCAAATTTACCGGCTGGACTGGCGGCGTCACCGCCACCAACGCCTCGCTGACCTTCATGATGCAGTCCAACCTCGTGATCCAGGCGAACTTTGTCGATTCCCAGCTCCCCACGATCGCCATCACCAACCCGGTTTCCAACTCGACCTTCAGCAACAGCCCCGCCGTCACCGTCAAGGGCACCGCCAGCGACAATTCCCAAGTCGCCGCCGTGCGCTGGCAGCTCAACAGCGACGCCTGGGCCATCGCCAGCGGCACGAACAGTTGGCAGGCCGCCGTGACCTTGTTGCCCGGCACAAACATTTTCCGGGCCTACAGCGTGGACGCTGGCGGCAACAACTCGCCGACGAACAGCCTCAACCTGATTTACTGGCTCATCGCGCCGGTGACGGTGGAGACGGACGGGTCGGGGACAATCAGCGCGAACTACAGCGGGCAGACGCTGATCCTCGGCAAGAGCTACACCATGACGGCGACGGCGACGAGCGGGAGCGGCTACGTTTTCACGAACTGGACGGGTGGGACGAATCTGCCGCTGGCGGTGCTGACGAACGGCGCGGTGCTGAAGTTCGTCATGGAAAGCAACCTGATGGTGCAGGCCAACTTTGCCGACACGAACAAGCCCGTCCTCACCATCACCAACCC
>JAPLTZ010000361.1 GCA_026397895.1 Verrucomicrobiota bacterium
AACTGGCCGCCGAAATCGCGGTCGAGCTTGCGCTTGACGTAGTTGTCCCAGAAGGCGGGGGTTTTGCGGAGAAGGTCGTTGGTGCTGGAAAACATGCTGATGACATTGGCCTTCGGCCCGGAATACTTGCCGGCTTCGGCGAATTCGGCGTAGAGAATGGGCAGTTTCTCGATGTAGTCGTCCGCGGCCATCTGGCCGAGCAGGTCGGCGGTGCCGAGGATGTAGCCGCAGATTCTTTCCTCGGGGCTGGAGAATTCGATGACGCTCAACGCGGCGTCCACGCCGGTGCAGCGGATCATGTTCTGGACGGAGGTGATTTCGCGGGGGAGAAAACTTTTTTCGCCGAGGAGACGGGCGGCGAATTCGGCGCTGCGCTGGACGTGGGTGACGGTGTATTTGGCGCCGGTGCCGTCGGCGTCGGCGCGGGTCTTCAGGTAGCCGGTGTCGTGCAGCAGGATGCCGATGAGGCCAAGCTCGACGAGGCGCTGGGGCAGGGCGGGGGCGGCGTTCGCGGCTTGGCGGCATTGGAGCAGCCGCACCATGCAGAGCGTTCCCTGCAAGGTGTGTTCGAAGTCGTGGTAGCGGGCGTCTATGGGCTGGTAATCCGCGTAGCGGCCGTTGAAACAGTCGTCGGCCCAGCCGAAGATGCGCGGCACGAATTGATGGTCGCCTTTGGGGAACATGGCGAGGTAGGCGGCGCGCGTGGCCGCCTCAACTGCTGCCGGGTCATGGGTTGCGACCGGTGGAAACATCGGCGAAAGTTTAATGGGTTCGCCGCCGGTTGCACGTTTTTTCGCCGGCGGCGCGGCGGCAGCAACAAACTCTGGATATTTGGCGGAAACCGGTTAACTTGATGACCAAAGGAATGGCTGCCGAAGTTCCAACCAAAAAGCGGGTGCTTGTCGTGGACGATGAGCAACTCGTCTGCGCCGCCGTGTGCATGCTGCTCAAGATTGACGGCTACGATGTTGAGACGGCGGGGAACGCCGAACAAGCCCTGGCAAGATTGGACACCGCGACGTTCGGTTTGATTTTGGTGGATTACGAAATGCCTGGCATGAAAGGCGACGAATTGGCGGCAGTAATCCGGCAACGCCTGCCGCACACCCCTGTCATCATGCTGACCGCGCACGGCGAAATGCTCCGCGCTTCGGGCCGGCCGCTTACGGGTATTGACCTCATCGTGGACAAACCTTTCCGGCTGGACACCCTGCGGGAAGGCATCGCCCGGGCCCTCGCTCTCCATCCCCCGGCTTGACTGCTGCGGCGTTGTCCCCGCTTGCGTAAATTTTCGCTCCCGTTAACCTGTCAACCATGACCGCACAAACTGTTGACGCGAGCAATTACCAGAAACTTTCTGCCCTCGGCGAGCGGGTTCTCGGCGGCGGGCAGGTTTCCCGCGAAGAAGCGCAATGGCTCTTCAACCTAGAAGCGTCCGCCGACATTCTCGATTTGCTGTCGTGGGCTAATCGCATCCGCGAAAAATTCAAGGGCAACAAAATCCACCTCTGTTCCATCGTCAACGCCAAGGCCGGCGCGTGCTCCGAGAATTGCAGCTTCTGCTCGCAATCTTCGCATTACCAGACCGGCTCGCCGAAATACGGCTTCGTTGACCCCGAACCCGTGGCCGAAGCCGCGAACGAAGCGAACCTCAACAACGTCACCGCCGTCGGCCTCGTCGCCGCATGGAAAGGGCTGAATGAAGGCCCGCTGCTCGACGAAGTCTGCGACCGCATCCGTGAATTGAAAGCCGGCGGCAAGACCCGCCCCGACGCCTCGCTCGGCATCATCAAAGACCAGAAGGTCGCCGACCGTCTGAAGGAAGCCGGCCTCTCCTGCTACGGCCACAACCTCGAAAGCTCCCGCCGCTTTTTCCCGCAGACCTGCACCACGCACACCTACGACGACCGCCTCGAAACCATCGGCTATCTGAAGAAGGCCGGCATCAGCATCTGCTCCGGCGGCATCATCGGCATGGGCGAAACGCGCGAAGACCGCTGCGACCTCGCGTTCTCGCTCAAGGAAATCGGCGCGAACGTCGTCCCCGTCAACATCCTCAATCCCATCAAAGGCACGCCGTTCGAGAAAGTCCCGCCGCTGTCCGTCATGGAAATCCTCAAGACCATCGCCTGCTTCCGCTTCATCCTGCCGCGCCAGGAAATCATGATCGCCGGCGGCCGCACCGTGAACCTGCGCGACGCCCAGAGCATGATCTTCATGGCCGGCGCGAGCGCGATGATGGTGGGCAACTACCTCACCACCCTTAACCAGCCCGTCGAAAAAGACCTCCAGATGCTCAAAGACCTCGGCCTTGACCCGAACTGGGACAGCCACGACTTCAGCGATCAGGAAGCCGGTGGCTGCGGTTGCGGTGAGGAAAGCTGCGAGCCGGAAGCTGCGCTGGCGAGGTGACGCCTCACGCCAAGTTCGCCAAGGCCGCAACGAAAAAAATCCTTTGCGTCCTTCGCGCTGTTTGCGTGAGAATCATTCCGTGCAGAAACTCGGCAAAAACCACGGCGGCTATCACGGCGAGACGATAGATATCCGCGCCGTCCTCCGCGAGGTGCAGGCTGCCGCGCAGGCGAGCGGCTGGACTTCGGAAACTTTTTTCAAGATTGGCGACCTCGAACTGCTCGCGTTGCGCCATTCAGCAACCCGAAACCCGAAACCCGAAACCCGAA
>JAPLTZ010000167.1:0-17291 GCA_026397895.1 Verrucomicrobiota bacterium
CCGCGAATACGGGCTGGACGTGGACGAGAAGCTGGTTTTCCAGGCCGGGCGCACCATCGAGGACGGCGCGAAGGCCGCGCTGCAGATGATCAACGAACACTCGCAGGTCACCGCCGTGCAGGCCGTCAACGACATGGTCGCCGTCGGCTGTCTGAAAGTTTTGCTGGAACAGGGCATCAAGGTGCCGGAGCAGATTTCCGTCGCGGGCTTCGGCAATGTTTTGCTGAGCGAACACTGCCGCGTGCCGCTGACCACCGTGCGCCAGCCGAAATTCACCCTCGGCACCGCCGCGATGGAGGCCATGGTGAAACTCTTGCGCGGCGAGCAAGCCGAACCGCGCCGCCTCCCCGCCGAACTCGTCATCCGCGCCAGCACCGCCGCGCCGCCCGCCAAGCCGGCCCTGAAAGCCGCGCACTGATCACGCCCGCCGCCAAGCCGTGACGAACATCCCGTTCCCGCCGCAATCCTGCGGCCAGATTGTCTTCGTAGCGGCGGTCGGCAGACCGCCGGAAAGAATTGCCGGCAATTCCATCGGCTGAAGCTCCGGATGTGCCTTGCTGAAACCCTCCACCACCTCCGTCGTCTCCGCCCGCGTCAGCGTGCAGACCGAGTAGATCAGTTTCCCGCCCGGCTTGAGCGAACCGGCGACGTGGTTCAGCAACTGCAACTGCACCGCGCCCAGCTCCGTCACGTCCGGCAACGTCGTCGTCCAGCGCGCGTGCGGATTCCGCTGCCACGTCCCGACGCCGCTGCACGGCGCGTCCACGAGGATGCCGTCGAACTTCGTCTTCGTCGGCAGCTTCGCGCCGCCGTCCCAGGACTCGGAGCGGAAGTTGAAAACTTTCGCACGGGCTGCACGGCGTTTGAGATTCTTCAACCGCCATTCGGCGCGGTCGCTCGCCCAGATGAGGCCCTTGTTCTGCATCAGGTCGGAGAGGTGCATCGTCTTGCCGCCCTCGCCGGCGCAGGCGTCCCACCACGTCTCGCCCGGCTCCGGCGCGCACAGCCAACCGACGGCCTGCGAGGCGATGTCCTGAATCTCGAACTCGCCCGCGTGGAATTCCGGTCGCCGGAACAAATCCTCCTCGCCCTTGTAGTGGATGGCGTCGGACAGCAAAGTTTTTTCCAGCTTGGCCGCGCCGAGCTTTTCGCAAAGCGCTGCGCCCTGTCCGGGCCGTGCGCGCAGCCACAGTTTCGGCTCCGCCTGAATCGCCCGCGCCCACGCCGGCGAAATTTCCATCTGGTCACGCACCCATTCCGTCGCGACGCGCTCCACCAGCTTGTCGTCGGAAAACGATTCGGGCCGTTCCTTGAAAGCCTGCGCGAGTTCGCTGGCGTGTTTGATCTGTCCCGGCAACGGATGGGCGGCATCCAGCCAGCCGAACCAGCGGAAATAATTGAAAACGGCGCGGCTGATTTCCCGCTGCTGCTCCGGCGTGGGCAGGCGGCGGGACTTCAGCGCCTCGCGCAACCCGGAGTCCGCCGGATTATCCCGGCTGGACTTCGCGATGACTTCCGCCGCGATTTGAAGGATGAGTGAACTCACGCCGCCAGCATACGCTATTGGACGGTGACAATACAACGCGGACATGCCGCAGATTCTTGGAAAAATTTCAGGAACGGTTGGAAATTAAAAAAGAACTGATTTCTTTAAATCGGTTGCACTTCTTTTTATTGGACGAGGGTCTGGCATGGAAATCATACCGCTTTGCACAGTTACTTCAGCGCCGACACAATGAAAAACATATGAACCGTCTCCTTCAGCATTCTGTTTTCCGCGTAAAAAACTGCTATAACCCGTAAACAATGTTTGCCTCGCCTGCTTCAATATTTCTGGAGAAATTGTTTCCCAATCGCTGATATGCCTAACGTTATTGAGCTTGTCGTAAGCAAGACCATTAAAAGCAAAAAACTGAAGTGCCATTTCTGGCTTGCACCAAGCTATTAACGAATATTCAGTAAAATTAAAACCTTCACCGCTATAGGTTTCAACGACCAAACTGAATATGTCTGTCAATTTCAAGTTCGCCATAATAATTCACGCCTTCGCCACGAGTTGCCGCAGCACATACGGCAGAATCCCACCGTGCTGGTAGTAATCGATCTCAATGGGCGTATCAATACGGCAACGGACATTCACGTTTTCCACCGCGCCGTCTTTGCGCGTGATCTTCAGCGTGAGGTCTTGCTGCGGTTTGATGTTCGCGTCGAGGCCGACGATGTCGTAGGTCTCCGTGCCGTCGAGCTTCAAGGTCTGCGCAGTCGTGCCGTCCTTGAATTGCAACGGCAGCACGCCCATACCGACAAGGTTGCTGCGATGAATGCGCTCGAAGCTCTGCGCCACGACGGCTTTCACGCCGAGCAGGTTTGTGCCTTTCGCCGCCCAGTCGCGCGACGATCCCGTGCCGTATTCCTGGCCGGCGATGATAACCAGCGGGATGCCGGCGGTCTGGTATTTGATGGAGGCGTCGTAGATGGACATTTTTTCCGGGAGGGACGGCGTGCCGCCGTCCCCAGATTTGGGACTGCAACATGCAGTCCCTCCCATAAACAGCGTGTTCCCACCTTCCTCGCCGCCGAGCATGAGGTTCTTGATGCGGACGTTGGCGAACGTGCCGCGCGTCATGATGCGGTCATTGCCGCGGCGTGAGCCGTAGGAATTGAAATCCTCGAACGTCACGCCGTTGTCCAAAAGGAATTTTCCGGCGGGCGAACTTTTCTTGATCGCACCGGCGGGCGAGATGTGGTCGGTCGTCACGCTGTCGCCGAAGATGCCGAGCGCGCGCGCGCCGGTGATGGGCTTGATGCTGCCGGGCGTCATCGCGAAGTTCGTGAAGAACGGCGGCTCCTGGATGTAGGTGGACTTGGTGTCCCACTCATACACGTGGCCGACGCTCGACGGGATTTCGTTCCACTTGGGATTTTGTGCGGCGAAGTTTTTGTAGAGCTTGCGAAACACTTCCGGCTTGAGCGCGGACTGCATGGCGTCGCGGACTTCCTGCAACGTGGGCCAGAGGTCGGCGAGATAGACCGCCGCGCCGTCCTTGTCCTTGCCGAGCGGCTCGCAGCTCAAATCAATGTCCACTCGGCCAGCGAGCGCGAACGCCACGACGAGCGGCGGCGACATGAGGAAGTTGGACTTCACGTTCTGATGCACGCGCGCCTCGAAATTGCGGTTGCCGGACAACACGCTCGCGGTCACAAAATCATTCTTCACCACGGCGTCCTCGATGGCCGGGTCGAGCGGGCCGGAGTTGCCGATGCAAGTCGTGCAGCCGTAGCCGACGGTGTTGAAGCGGAGCTTGTTCAAATACGGCTGGAGGCCGGTCTTCTTGAGGTAATCGGTCACGACACGCGATCCCGGAGCAAGCGAGGCCTTCACGGCGGGGTTGACCTTCAATCCCTTCTCCACAGCTTTCTTCGCGAGCAAACCGGCGGCGAGCATGACGCTCGGGTTGCTGGTGTTCGTGCAGCTCGTGATGGCGGCGATGAGCACCGAGCCGGTGCCGACGTTCGCCTTCTTCTTCGAGGCCATCTCGACTTTGACGGACTTGCCGACGACCTGGCGCGTCTTGCCGAAACCGTTTTCCGTGACGGGCCGCTGGATGGCGTTGAAAAATTCCCGGCGCAGATTGCCGAGTTCGATGCGGTCCTGCGGGCGCTTCGGGCCGGCGACGCTCGGCTTCACGCTGCTCAAGTCGAGTTCAACTACCTGCGAGTATTCGATCTGACCGGCCTGCGGGATGCCCCACAGCCCTTGCGCCTTGTAATAATTTTCGTAGAGCTTGCAATGTTCCTCGCTGCGGCCGGTGGCGCGCAGGTAGTTCACGCACTCCTCGTCAATCGGGAAGAAGCCCATCGTCGCGCCGTATTCGGGGGCCATGTTGGCGATGGTCGCACGATCCACCAACGGCAGCGCCGCCGCGCCCGCGCCGAAGAACTCCACGAACTTGCCGACAACCTTCGCCTTGCGGAGCATCTGCGTGACGGTCAGCGCCACGTCCGTCGCGGTCACGCCTTCGCGGATCGCGCCGGTGAGATGCACACCCACGACATCCGGCGTGAGGAAATAAACGGGCTGGCCGAGCATACCGGCTTCGGCTTCGATGCCGCCGACGCCCCAACCGACAATGCCGAGGCCGTTGATCATCGTGGTGTGAGAGTCGGTGCCGACGAGCGTGTCGGGGTAGTAAATAGCCGATTGCCCATCGCCAATAGCCAACACGCCCTTGGCGAGATATTCCAGGTTCACCTGATGCACGATGCCGATGCCCGGCGGGACGACCTTGAACGTGTCGAACGCCTGCATGCCCCACTTGAGGAACTGATAGCGCTCGCGGTTGCGGGAAAATTCCAAGTCCAAGTTGCGCGCCATCGAATCCGCCGCGCCGGCGAAGTCCACCTGCACCGAGTGGTCCACGACCAAGTCCACGGGCACGAGCGGCTCGATGATTTTGGGATTCTTGCCGAGTTTGGCCACAGCAGTGCGCATCGCCGCGAGGTCAACCAGCAGCGGCACGCCGGTGAAGTCCTGCAACACAATGCGCGCGACGACGAACGGGATTTCCGCCGTGCGCTCCTCGGAGGGCTTCCAGTTGGCAAGCTCCTTGACGTTCGCTTCCTGCACCTTGAGGCCGTCGCAGTTGCGGAGGACGGATTCCAGCACGATGCGGATGGAGACGGGCAGCTTGGAAATCGGGCCGACGCCGGCGGCTTCCAGCGCGGGCAGCGAGTAGAACTTGGCCTGCTTGCCGTTGCCGAGGTCGAATTTCTGGAGGGTGTTGAACAGATTGTGTGGTTGGCTCATAAAAATGTTTCGCGGGCGTTTTCACCCGCATTCAAGCGCATGAAAATGAATAGCAGCAGGCGCAAAGTCAAGTTCGGCACGGCGCGCGGGCAATTATTGTTTGCGCCGGTCAGCGCGGCGGTTTTAACTACGCCGCGATGAGTCGGAATTTTTCAACCAGCCGCCACCTGCTCGCGGTCATGGCCGTCGGTCTGGCAGCAGTCGTCGCGGCTCACGGCGAAATGCCGCCGCCGCCCACCATCTGGACGCGGCCGCTGGGTTATCATTGCGATTCCGCTGCCGCCATCGGGGCGGATGGCACGATTTACGTCGGCGCGTTTGACGGGCGGCTTTACGCGATCCGGCCCGACAGTCAAACGAAGTGGACTTACGAAACGGGCCGGGAAATCCACTCATCGCCGGCCATCGGCAAGGACGGGACAATCTACTTCGGCAGCCGCGACGGTTGTCTGCACGCGGTGGCCCCGGACGGAAAACAGCGCTGGCGCTTCGCGACGGGCGGGTGGGCGGATTCCTCGCCGGCGCTGGAAAACGACGGCACGATTTACTTCGGGTCGCGGAACAAAAAGTTTTACGCGCTGCGCACCGACGGCTCGAAGAAATGGGAGTTCGCCACCGGCGACGCGGTTGTTTCGTCGCCCGCGATTGCGGTGGACGGCACGGTTTATTTCGGGTCCTACGACGGAAAATTTTACGCACTGAAGCCGGACGGGACGAAGAAATGGGAATTCGCCACGGGCGGAGCGATTGTTTCCTCACCCGCCATCGCGGCGGACGGCACGGTCTATTTCACGTCGCTGGACGGAAACTTTTACGCGCTCCATCCCGATGGCTCGCAGAAGTGGCGGCTCAAAACCGGCGGCATCTCCCGCTCATCGCCGGTGCTGGACGAGCGCGGCGTGATTTATATCGGGGTGAACACGGACCTCGCCGCCATCACCGCCGCCGGCGCGCTGGCTTGGCGGCGGCACTTGGGCGACTCGCCGGTGGAATGCGCTCCGACCGTGACCGCCGCCGGCAACATCTATGCTTTTGGAAATTACAACTGCCTTTACGCGCTAAACACAAACGGCGAGTCGCAATGGAAGTTACCGGTCAGCCGCATGACGGTGACGGCGACGCCCACGCTGGACGCGTAGGGCAATCTCTACGTCGGAAATAATTTCAACACCTTCTTGAAAATCAAGACCGGCTCCCCGGCGGCGCGTTCGGCGTGGCCGATGTTCGGGCACGATCTGCGGCACACGGGCAAGGCGACGGGCAATTAATTCACCCGGTTGATGTTCAGGTCGGTCTTGACCAGCTTGCCGTCGGTCGCGGACAGGAGGATTTCGCCGATGCTGGTGTCCTCTTCCGGCTGTTTCGTCTTGGCGGCCCAGAGTTTGACGTTCCAGACGATGCCGTCGGCCTTGGTGAGTTCCAATTTGAGCGCGGCGGCCTTGACCTTGACGCGCTCCAGCAGCGGCTCTTTGAGGGCGATCTTCAGCGCCTTGTCGGAATCAATCTTGAGCTTGTCGCGGTCCAGCGGCACATCCGGGCCGGCGATGGGCGCGAGCAACCGCATCGGGCGTTTCACGTCGAGCATCTTGCCCGCGCCGAACTTGACCTCGGTGCACTTCATCCGCGCGGTGGAGTCGTAATACTCCACGAACCAGATCGTCGGTGTCAGGCCGCCGATGGATTTTTCCGAGCGGACGCGGACGACCTTGTCCTTGGCCTGCTCGCCGACGTAGCGGTTGCCCTCCTTCATCAAATCAAAAGCCGTGAGTTCGCGGGCCGAGGCCACGCCAACCGCCGCCAACAGGAAGGCCGACACAAAACAACGCGCCCCGCGCGCAATGGATTTTTTCATAAACGTCAAAACCGGCTCTTGATTTTCTCCAGCACCTGCCGCGACAACAATTCGTCGCCGAACGTGTCCACGCGAACGCGGATTTCCGTGACCGTCTCGGAAAACTTCTCGATCGTGACCTGCACCTTCCGGTCGCCGGTGGTGCGGGCCGTCAATTTAATCCGCCCGACCTCCTGCTGCTTGCCGACGACGGCATAGCCCAAATCTTTGAACGCCTTCTCCGTCGCCGTGACGGCGCGCGGGAAGGCCCAGTTCGCCCTTGATGAAGGCGTAGGTGCCCGCCCCGGCGCCGGCCGCCGCGCCCACGACGAACAACGCACAACCGCTGCCCAACGCGAGCAGCGACAACAGCAGGACCGGCAGAATAATTTTGTTTTTCATGATATGACTTTGGTTTAAACCGGACGGCAGTTATGAAACCGCTTCCCGGCAGCGGCGCAAGCCGAAAAATTCACAGCGGTTCGCGGCCGGAAAAGCCCGAATTCAGGTCGTGCCAATGTTCGACGCTCTCCTCGTCATGCTCCCAGCACAGAAACACCTCGCGCCCGGCGACGATGGCGGGAAAGTCGATCAGCCCGCGCTCGATGTCCTTGATGAAAATCTCGCGGCGCTGAAATTCGTCCAGCACCTCCTTCAAGCCGGCGATGGCCTTGATCCATTTGCCGACCAGTTCGCCGCCGAGGTCATCGCCGCCGCCGCGCAGGCCGCCAAGCCGCTGGTCGCACTGGCCCAGCGTGGCGCGCAACTCGCCGACGCGTCCCAACCAGACGCGGATCTGCGGCAAAAGCGCGGTGGCTTCCTCGCGGGAATAATGTTTCTTGAAACGTTGCTCCATGGATGGTGACCAGCGCCGACCTGCCCCGATAGAAAACAACCGCCCGAAGGCGGCTGCGCATTTCAAGCTGACGGGGTCGTTACGACTTCGCGGCTTTCTTGATCTTGGTTTTGACCAAGGCTTTTTTGCGTTTGTTGTAGGCGTCGCGACGGCGGCGCTTGATGTTTTTATTTGATTGTCTGCCCATATCGAATCTTTACTTCGTTGCTGCGTTTTGCGATTCAGTTACCGCGTGACTATGAAGCTTCCGCCGACTTACTTCAATATCATTCTGCTGCTGCTCGCCCTCGCGGGCGGCTGCCAGACCGACGACAAGAAGAAAGAACTCACCGTCCTCCGCCTGCACATCGAGGCGAACGCCGCCGCTGGCGACGGCAAATCACCGAGGCAAACGCCGCCAGCGGCGACGGCAAATCCGTGCCCATCTACCGCGCCACCCCGGTGTATGTGAACATCGAAACCTCGCCGTTCCTCGACGAACGCGACATCGACAAAGCGGCCGTCGTGGATTGGATGGGCGGCTTCGCCATCCAGCTTGATTTCAATGCCCACGGCAAGCTCATGCTGGAAAACACCACCCGCCTCAACCCCGGCCGCCGCATCGCCATCCTCTGCGAATTCGGCGAAACCCGCTGGCTCGCCGCCCCGCTCATCGCCCGGCCCATCAGCAACGGCCAGCTCGTTTTCACCCCCGACGCCACCCGCGAAGAAGCCGAGCGCATCGTGCGCGGCCTCAACAACGACGCCGAAAAAATCCGCAAGAACACCTTCAATTAACGTGTCCCGCCCCCACCGCCTACTCCTGCTGTCCTTCGCCACGGTTCTCTCCGCCGCCACCGCCGGCGCGCAACCGTTCCATCTGCCCACTGCCAACCGCGCCCTCTTTGAAAAGGGCGGCGAGGAAAAATATTTCGCCGCCACGCCCGGCAAAACCTGGGTCAGCGGCACCTTCGGCTGCGTGCGCACCGACGGCTGGCAGATGCACGAAGGCCTCGACATCCGTTGCCTCCAGCACGACAAGCACGGCGAACCCGTCGACCCCGTCGCCGCCACCGCCGATGGCGAGGTCGCCTACCTCAACGCCAAGCCCTCGCTCTCCAACTACGGCAACTACCTCATCCTCCGCCACCGCATCGAGGGCATGGAAATCTTTTCGCTCTACGCGCACCTGAGCCGCATCGAACCCGGCCTCCGCCCCGGCACGGCGGTGCGCGCCGGGCAGGTCGTCGGCACGATGGGCCGCACCAGCAACACCGGCGAACGCATCGGCAAAGACCGCGCCCACGTCCACTTCGAGCTGAACCTCCTCGTCAACGACCGCTTCCCCGACTGGTTCAAGCGCAACGCGCCCGGCGAGCGCAACGACCACGGCGTCTGGAACGGGCAGAACCTCGTCGGCATTGACCCGCGCCTCGTCTTCCTCGAACAGCAGCGGCTCGGCGCGAAATTCAGCCTCGTGCAATTCCTCCGCAGCCAGACGGAACTCTGCCGCGTGTTCGTCCGTGCGCCGGAGTTTTCGTGGCTGAAACGCTATCCCCAGTTGATCCGCCGCAATCCGCGCGCCGAAAAGGAAGGCGTGGCCGGCTACGAAATCGCGCTCAACTTCAACGCCCTGCCCTACGAACTGACCCCGCGCGCCGCAGCCGAAATCAAGGGCGCGGCGAAGTTCCAACTGCTCTCCGTCAACGCCGCCGAGCAGCAGAAAAACCCCGCGCGCCGCCTCGTCACCCAGCGCGGCAGCCGGTGGGAATTGGCCGACCGCGGCCTCAAGGCGCTCGGCCTGCTGACGTATTGATTCCTTGGGAGGGACGGGCGTGCCGCCGTCCCTGAAATTTGGGCCGGCAACATGCCAGCCTTCCCGTTTAGATTTTCCTGTGGCGCGAAACCGGCGGCGAAGTATCTTTACCGCGTCAACCGCAATCGAACCATGAGCAACCATTCCCAGCCATCGCCAGACCGCCGGCCGCGCCGCGCATTCACGCTCATCGAACTACTCGTCGTCATCGCCATCATCGCCATTCTCGCAGGGCTGCTGCTGCCGGCGTTGACCCGCGCCAAAGCCAGGGCCAAGGCCATCAACTGCGCGAGCAACCTCAAGCAGCTCCTGCTGGCGAACCGGATGTATCTGGACGACAACAACGGCGCGGTCGTGACCCACAATTACAACCGGATCATGCTGGCGCAGATTGATCCGAGGTTTGCCAATTATGACCCCGCAACCTATGTGAACGACATCGCGACCTCCGTCATGTGGCAGGACAACCTGCGCATCCGCGGCTACGCGCCGTCCCGGAAAATCTTTGATTGTCCAGCTTTGCGCGCGGAGGCAATTAACGGATCGTCCGCCGGCGGCAGTTCCAACAACGTGCTCGGCTTGGGCATGAATTTTGGCCTTTACGGTTGGGGAGTCAACGTGACGGTAGCCGCTCCGAATTCAAAGGTTACCGAATCACAAGTGACCGCCCGGCCGAGCACGTTTTTCATCTTCGCCGATTCGGCGTGGGGGGCGTTGAACGGCGTCGCCATCAGCGGGGCACCGCCGGCTGATGTGGATTCCTGGCAGGAAGTGGAATCCACGGGCATAGGTTTTTTTCGTGAGCCTCAGGCCATCTTTGGAGCCGTCGGGGCCAGCGACGGCCTGCCGATGCCGCGCCATTCCCGGCGCACCAACGCCGGGTTTTTGGACGGCCATGTGCAGGCCAGCAAGAACAGCGAACTCGGCATGGCCATCACCGACCAAACCGACTCCCGGTCGTTGTGGTCGCGAGTCCACCAATAACTGCTCCATGCCGTCCCGCCCTCCACATTTGACAACGACACTCCGCGAGCCGTCCCGGAGGGGCTTCACGCTCATCGAACTGCTCGTCGTCATCGCCATCATCGCGATTCTGGCCGGGCTGCTGCTGCCGGCATTGAGCCAGGCGAAATCCCGCGCTCAAACCATCCAGTGCATCAACAACCTCAAGCAGCTTGCCGTCTGCTGGAGCATGTATGCCCACGATAACGACGACGTGATGACTCCCAACAACTTCGTCTACACCGTTAGTATGGGCACAACCAATGCCCCCAACGCACCCAAATCCGAAGACCAGATGAGCTGGTGTCAGTCGCTCGCACCGTTGGACACGAATGCCATCAACGGCACAATTTCCATGCTCTGGACTTACAATCAATCCGCCGCCATCTATCACTGCCCGGCGGACCATTCCACCGTCACCGGCCGCCCAGATGTGATCCGCAACCGCAGCTACAACATGAACAACAGCGTCAATTTTCACGATGCCGACCACTACCGCAAACTCACCGAAGTCCCCCGCCCCACCACGCTCTTCGTGCTCATTGATACCGACGCCGAATCCATCTGGGATTCCTCCTTTGGCATTATCTCCGCCGATTCCTATTGGTGGAACAATTACTGGCTGGACGTTCCCGCCGACCGCCACCAGCGGGGCGCAACCCTGTTCTTTGTGGACGGCCACGTCGAAAAGCAGAAGTGGAAATTCCCCAAGACCGGCGGCATCTTCAACCGCCCGGTGCGGAACGCCGATGAACTGGCCGATTTACGATGGCTACAGCAGCACATCAAAGGCGCGGACGGCAACTAGCCCGGCGGATTGCAATTCCCGCTTGCCTTCCCCCGCCCCGTCGTTAATTTTTCGCCCGCATTTATGAACTACAAAATCTCCAAAGTCGCCGCATCCCTCTCACCGTCGCTCACCCTCGCCATTGATTCCAAGGCCAAGGCCATGAAAGCCGCCGGCGAGGACGTCGTCGGCTTCGGCGCGGGCGAACCCGACTTCGACACGCCGCAGCACATCAAGGACGCCTGCGCCAAGGCCCTCGCCGCCGGGTTCACCAAATACACCCCCGCCGCCGGCATCCCCGAATTGCGCGAAGCCATCGCCGCCAAGTTCCAGCGCGAGAACGGCCTCACCTACAAGCCCAGCCAGATAATCGTCTCCTGCGGCGGCAAACACTCCTGCTACAACGTCATCCTCGCCACCTGCGAGGCCGGCGACGAAGTCATCATCCCCGCGCCGTATTGGTTGAGCTACCCGGAAATGGTCAAGCTCGCCGGCGCGAAACCCGTCATCCTCGAAACCACCGACAAGACCGAATTCAAAGTCACCCCCGCCCAACTCCGCGCCGCCATCACGCCCAACACGCGGCTCTTTGTCCTCAACTCCCCGAGCAATCCGACGGGCAGCGTTTACACGCCCGATGAAATCAAAGCCCTCGGCGACATCTGCGTGGAAAAAGGCGTGCTCATCATGAGCGACGAAATCTACGAGCACCTCACCTACGACGGCGCGGTGGTCAAGAGCGTCGCGAGCTTCAGCCCCGCCCACAAGGATCACACCATCATCGTCCACGGTTTCGCGAAGGCGTGGAGCATGACTGGCTGGCGGCTGGGCTTCCTCGCCGCGCCCGAACCGATCGCCAAGGCCATTGACGCCGTGCAAAGCCACAGCACCAGCAACCCGACTTCATTCGCGCAAAAAGGCGGCGTGGCCGCGCTCACCGGGCCGCAGGATCATCTGCCGCTCTGGCTCGCCGAATTCGCCAAACGCCGCACCTACGCGCACCAGAAACTGAGCAGCATCCCCGGCATCACCTGCGTGAACGCCAAGGGCGCGTTCTACCTGTTCCCGAACATCTCCGCGCTCGGCCTCAAGTCCACCGACTTCTGCGCGAAGCTGCTGGAGCAGGAGAAAGTCGCCGCCGTGCCCGGCATCGCGTTCGGCGCGGACGACTACCTGCGCATCAGCTACGCGACGAGCATGGCGAACATCGAGAAGGGGCTGGATCGCCTCGCCCGCTTCTGCGCGGGGTTGAAGAAATAGTCTGGTGTATGCCTGCGCCAACCTCCAAACGCAGCTTGGAATTCGCTTGGTTAACCTTGGCAGGAATTCCAGGTGATGTGTGGTGCTTGATGAATCACATTTGCAAGGACGGTCACCTTTACCACAAGGAAATGCCAAAATATTGGTTGTATTATGACTTCATTTGGGCTGCCGCACTTGTCGCTGCCGCAATTTCTGTGCTGCATTCAGATGTCAAACGCCGTCTCTTTCCATTTGGCCTGCTGTTGTTCCTGGTTCTCTCACGCTTGCTGATTGCGAGCAGTGGAGGTGGTATGGAAATTATTGAAATGCCCGTGCTTGTTTACCTCGCCGTTCTAGCGGGATTAACAATTCTTCGAGTCCGGCGGCAACGGCGCGAGCAATCTACTGCATCGCAAACCTGAACATCAGAATTATGAAAAAGCCGGAAGAATTGCCTCTTCCGGCTTCGTCGTTTCGTTAAACCTTCACAGCGCGCGACGGGCGACCTGCGCCATTTCTTTTTCTTCGGGCAGCAGCGAGGCGGTGGCGGCGATGTCGAGATACTTTCTGGCCTTGTTGGTTTCGCCCGCCGCAGCGAGCAGCACGCCGTAGTAGACGGCGATGCCGGGGATTTCCAACTGCACTTCCGGCAGGGCGGCGAGCGCCTTGATCCCGGCAGCGGTCTGGCCCTGCTGGTGCAGGGAGTAGGCGTAGGTGGCGGTGAAGGCGGGGTTCTTGGGATATTTTTCGTAGCCGGCACGGGCGAGTTCGTAGGCGCGGGTGCTCTGGGGATTCAACAGGAGCGTCACGGAGGCGAGGTTGTTCTTGGCGATGACGTCGGTGGAGTTGTAGTCGAGCAGCGTGGTGAAGACCCGTTGCAGGCCGCGCGTGTTGCCGCCGGCGAGGTAGAGCTGGTTGAGGGATTGCAGCGCCCAGCGTTCCGCCGGGTAGCGCTGGGTGATGAACCAGAGGAGGTCTTCGCGTTCCTTGTCCCAGCCCCAGGTCGTGGCCAGGCGGGTCAGCAGGGTGAGCGGCTTGAGGCGGTCGCCGGCGAGGCGGACGGCGTTCTGCCAACTGGCTTGCGCGGCCATGTTTTGCCGTTGTTGAAAGGCGGACAGGGCGAGCTGGGCATGGCGGATGAAATCCAGTTCACCCCAGTTTTGGTCGGCCAGCAGCGCATCCAGTCCCTTCCAATCGCTCCGGGCGACGAGGGCGTCGGCCCGCGCCATGCGCACGGGCGGCTGGGTTTGCAGGCTGTCGGGCAAGGTGGCGAGCCATTCGCCGGCGGCGGCGGCCATGCCGTGGGCGATCATCCAGGAGGCGAGCGTGTTGGCCTGCTCCGGGGTTTTGGTGGATTCGGTTTTCAGTTGTCCCAGCTTGGCGGCGAAGTCGGGACTGGCGATGGTCTGGAGGATGGAAAGTTGCAGGATGCGGTCTTCGAAGGTGGCACCGGCGGCGGATTGCAGTTGCCGGGCAAACTCCTCGGCCTGGGAAAATTCGTTGTTCTTGACGGCGGCCATGGCGAGGTGGCGGAGGGCGTCCTTGCGGAACGCCGTATCGGCGGTGAGGGTCTCAAGGGTGGCCATCGCGGTGGCGACGAGTCCCTTGTTCTTCGCTTGAAGGTGGATGATGGCGCGGTTGAACTGGAAGGATTTGTTTTGCGGGTCCAATTCGGCGGCGCGGCCGAAATGCCAGTCGGCTTTGGCGATGTTGTTTTCGGCCATGGCAACCATGGCGGCGAGCTGGTGGTAGGTGGCGGAATTCTGCTCGGCAGGGACGATTTCGCGCAGGGCCTGATCGGCGCGGAGATAGTTGCCCAGCAGCAACGCGCACCGGGCCAGGTCCAGGCGGTTGGTGACGGAGTTGGGTTCGAGATTCAGGACTTTCTGCCACCACGCCAACGCCAGCGGGGAATGAAATTTTTCCGTGACCTGCGCCATGATGCGGGCGGCCTCGACGCTGGAAGGGTTCAGGTTCAACGCCTGCCGCGCGCTCAAGGCCGCGTTGCGATAATCCTCCTTGGCCATGAATTCCCGGGCCTGGGTTTGGAAACGCTTCTGTTTCCATTCCCGGTAAACCGGCAGGCCGAGATACGCCCCGACGGCCAACAACCCCAACAAACCGCCCAAAACAACAAATTTTTTCATGCTTTATGTGAAACGAATCCCCATATCCTCGTAAAAGCGCATTGCTTGTCAACGCTTCCGTGATTATTCATTTGGCCATTGTAATCGCGTGTCGTTGCCCAAACATCATCTCACCACCTGCCGCGCCTTCCCCGGAAGGGCGTTGGCCCGCTGGTTTGGAATCGTCGGGATGCTCTTTTTCCTGTCAAACCCCGGCTTCGGCCAGGAAGCGCTCCGCACCTCGCTCGCCGGCGAATATGCTCTCGAAGCGCAGAAGCGGGAGGTGGAAAACCAGAATTACAACCTCAAGATGGGCGACCTGAAACTGCGCTTCCAGACCGCTCTCGACGTGGAAGCCACGGACAACGTCAACTACACGGACAAGAACCGGCAGGCGGACATCTCATTGCGGCCGGAAATAGACGTGACCGCCGTGATGCCGGTCACCGATAAAAACACCTTGGTGCTCAACCTCGGCGGTGGATATGCGAAATACGCCAAGACGAAAACGCGCGACCATTTCTTCCTCACGCCCGACTCCACGGTTTCCTTCAAAGTTTACACCGGCGATTTTGTTTTTGATCTGCACACCCAGTTCAACTATACGCAGGACTCATATCAGCAAACCAGCGTCAATGGCGGCAACTATGGTTACTTTGATACTCTCGCCGGCATATCGGCAACGTGGGATTTGAACAAGCTCGTTTTCACCTTCAGCTACGACCATGACATCTACGCGCCCACCGAGACGCAATACGCCTATCAAGGCCGCGCCTCGGAACTGCTCAATGCCCGCGCCGTGTTTCTCCTCAACCCCACCACCCAACTGGGACTGCAAATCGGCGCCAGCGCCACGACGTTTGACACGAAGCCGGGCTACACCAATGTCGTGAACTCGCTACCCATCGGCACCAACACCTTTTACTTCACGAACACTGTTCCCGCCTACACCTTTCTCAGCAACCAGAAGTCCGTCAACTTCGGCCCGTATTTCCAATCCGGCCTCAGCCCGCACCTGCGCGTGACCTTCTCCGCCGGCTACGCCCTCTTTTTTCAGGAAAACGACAGCTCCTACGCCAAAGCCACCGACAGCGCCGCGTTCTACGCCGACCTGATGGTGCAACACACCGTCAACGCCTATCTCGGCTACAGCCTGAACATCGGCCACCAGGTTCGCCAAGGTCTGGCCGAGGACGGCGATGTGGAATCTTATTACCTGCACCTGTCCCCCACCTGGCGCGCGTCCGACAAACTGACGATCCAGACCCCGTTGAGCCTCGAATCCTACACCGCGATGGCCGGGAAAACGGAACGCGAAAAATACCAATACCTGACCTTGGGACTGTCCGCCACGTATCGCCTGTCCTCAAAACTCAATCTCACCGGAAGTTACAACTACCGCCGGCGCGATTCCAACATCGCCGGCAACGGTTTCACCGAGAATGAGCTTGTGCTGGACACGCGCTATAGCTTTTAATCTCGCCCGCCCATGACACGAATGTTGCTCATCATCGCTCTCTGTTTCCTCTGCGCCAGCGGCTTTGCCGCCGAAGACGCAAAAACCGCCGGCACCCCCGTGTTTGCCCAACTCCCCGCCGATGCCACCAACCCCGCCCCCGCATCCGTCGCCGCCACCAACACCAGCGAAACCTACCTCACCGACGACAAGCACAAGCTCGTCGCCGGCGACGCCATCAGCTTCCGCATCGTCGAAGACCGCGACCCGCCCACCGCCCCCCAAAAAATCCTCATCGTCTCCGACTCCGGCGAACTCGACGTCCCCTACCTCGGCCTCGTCAACGTCAACAATAAGACCTGCCGGCAGACCATGGAGGAGATCACCAAACTCCTCGAGAAAGACTACTACTACAAAGCCACCGTCATCATCGGCCTCGTCTCCGGCACCAAAGCCCTCGGCCGCGTCTACGTCTACGGCGAAGTCCGCCAGCCCGGCCCAGTGATGCTGCCCCCCAACGAAGTCTTCACCGTCAGCAAAGCCATCGTCGGCGCCGGCGGCTTCGGCGAATTCGCCAAAAAAACCAAGGTGCAGGTCATCCAGAACCCCGGCGACGGGCAGAAAGTTTTCAACATCAACATGGAAGATGTCTTCGAAAAAGCCCGGACCGAAAAGGACGCCGTCCTCAACTCCGGCGACCGCGTCTACGTCCCCAAACGCGGCATCAATTTCTGAACCACATGAGCCACGCCGACACCCCCGCCCCGCTTGACCGCGTCGCCCAATCCAGCCGGATTTTCGCGTATCTCCACCGCTACCGCAACCTGCTGCGGAAACACTGGTGGATTCCCACCCTGACCATCACCCTCGCCCTCGCCGCCCAAGGCTGGCGGCTTTGGCACACCCCCGCCGCCTACGTCTCCTACGGCCGCATGGTCCTCAGCATCCGCTTGGCCAACACCGCCCAGACCCCCATCTCCGTCGTCAACGACGAAGGCATCAACTTCTACGGCACGCAGGTCGCCATGATGCAAAGCGCCACCGTGCTCAACCGCGCCGCCGACCGCGTCCGCGCCCTGCATCCCGAAACCTCCGCGCCCAATGAGCCCGTGCAATTCCGCGCCACCCAGATTCCCCGCACCAGCGTGTTTCACCTCATCTGCACCGGCCTGGAATCCAACTACACCCGCTTCTACCTCGACGCCTGCATGGAAGAATACCTCAACCTCCGGCGCGGCATGAAGGAAGACACCCTCGACACCACCCTCGCCAGCATCCAGGACAAGCTGGGCCGCCTCCAAAAAGAACTCACCCAGGGCGAGGACGACCTCCTCAATTTCCAATCCTCCAACAGCGTCGTCAACCTGCAGGAGCAAGGCGGCGGCGCCA
>JAPLTZ010000167.1:17449-20320 GCA_026397895.1 Verrucomicrobiota bacterium
CCACCTGCGCCCCAAACACCCCAAGATGGTCGCCTTGAGCGAAGAACTGACCAGTCAGGAAAAAGACCTGGAAATCCTCCGCAAACAAAACGCCGACCGCCTGGAAAACACCCGCGTCATCCTCAAGGCCAACATCGAGATCATCCAGGCCAAGATCGAACTGCTGAAAACCAACACCGCCGACATCAGCCGCAAGATGGCGCAATACGAAAAGATCAAGGCCGACAACCTCCGCAACCAGCAGCAATACAATCAGCTCCTCATCTCCTACAACCAGCTCACCCTCGGCGGCAAGGCCGACCCCGAGACCGTGAAGATTTCCGAGCGCGCCTCCGAGCCCATGCCCGTCAGCCCCCAGATTTTCCGCAACCTCACCATCGCCGCCATCATCGGCCTGGTGCTGGGCAGCATCCTGCTGTTCATCATCGACCGTCTGGATGACCGCCCCACCTCGTTCACCGAACTGCAGCAGATGTTCGACGAACCCGTCCTCGGCCAGGTGCCGAACGAGAAACCACTTTCCAAGAACGCCGAAACCCGCCTCCTCCAGCCCGGCGACAGCCGCCACGCCTTTGTCGAAGCCTACCGCAACCTGCGCTCCTCGCTGCTCTACATGGCCACCGAAGGCAAGCGCGCCAAAATCCTCCTCGTCACCAGCGCCGTCCCCAACGACGGCAAATCCATGACCACCGCCAACCTCGCCATCACCCTGGCGCAGGCCGGCTCCTCCGTCCTGCTCATTGATGCCGACCTGCGGCGCGGCCACCTCCACAAACGCCTCGGCGTCGAATCCGCCGCCGGGTTCACCGAAGTGTTGACCCAGGGCCTCGACTGGACGCAGACGGTCAAACCCACCAACGTCGCCAACCTCTCGCTCCTCCCCCGCGGCGGCCTGTGCAACAACCCCGGCGAATATTTCCTCCGGTTGAGCACCAAGGAACTCCTGAAGACCATGGCCGGCCGCTACGATTACGTCGTCATCGACAGCGCGCCCGTGATGGCGGCGGACGATGTCGGCAGCCTCTCCCCGCACGTCGAGGGCGTCATCTTTGTCATCCGCGCCGGCCAGACTTCCGCCCGCATCGCCCACGCCGCCCTGGACGTCCTCTATCAGCGCGAAGTGAACATCCTCGGCCTCGTCTTCAACGGGGTGGAATCCGCCGCCACGGAATACTACTTCTACAAATATCAGAATTACGCGGTTTACCCCGGCGCGTGAGCGAAACCGGTCGGAAGAATTCGGAGCACCTCCCAAAACGAAGTTTGTTTTCCATCTGCGGAATCCGTGTCATCCGCGGTTCCTGTTCCGGCTTTCGGGCTACAGACTGATGTTCTGCCGGTGGGTTTCCTCCCAGCGCAAAGCCGCCCGCACCCAGGCTTCCAAGGCAAGTTCGGTCAGCAATTCAAAAAACTTCGGCGACATCGTCGTCCGCGCCGCCGAGAATTCCATCGTCTGGATGTTGCCCGCCGCCGCCGTGACCGTCCGCACCTGCCATTCCGCCGCATCGAGATTGCCGGGACGCGACCACACCACCTCGCGCCCGCCGGCCAGGACGAGTTTCACCCGCGCAAAACCCAGCTTCGAAACCAGAAAAACGTAGCCGTCCCACAACTCCCCCGCCGACCCGCAACGCTCCGCCTCCAGTTCGAGCCACCGGCTCAGACACAGCACGTAGCGGGTCTCCTTGCGCAGCCGCATCACGTTGCCAAACGCGCCGTCCACCGCGAACCAGTCCTGCCCCAGCCCCAGCGAACGCACCGAGAGCAGCACCAGCAAAAACATGAAGCCGCACAAAATCGGCAGCAGCCGGCCCTGCGTCCAGAACAGGCTCAACGCCATCAGCAGGCACACCAGCGAGGCCCCGTAAAGCGTCAGCACCGTCCGGCGATGCGAAAAACCCGAGGCCAGCAGCCGGTGATGGATATGCCGGCGGTCCGGCCGGAAGATTGGCAGCCCCTTCATCCCGCGCCGCACGATGGCCAGCGCCACATCCATGATCGGCAGCGCCAGCGCGAACAGCGGCGCAATCAGGGCCGCCAGAATCGTCCCCTTCTGCGAATGCACCAGCGTCAGCATCCCGATCAGGAAGCCGAGAAAATACGCGCCGCCGTCGCCCATGTAGATTTTCGCCGGCGGAAAATTGTAACGCAGAAAGCCCAGCAGCGCCCCCGACATTCCCGCCGCGCACAGGAGGGGGAACACCAGACCTCCTTCCGTCCCCAGATAAGTCAGCAGCCCCATCAACATCAGCGTCACCCCGCCCGCCAGCCCGTCAATCCCGTCGATCAGGTTGATCATGTTCGTGAGCGACACCAGCCAGAACACCGTCAGCGGCCACCCCACCCAGCCCAGCGTGTAGACCGCGTTGGTGAAAGGGTTTTGAAACAGCGGCACCCGCACCCCGCAGAAGCAGACCACCAGCGCGATCAGCACCTGCCCGATCAATTTTTTGCGGGCACCCAGCGGCTTGATGTCATCCCACAGCCCCAGCAAAAACATCGCCAGCGAAGTCGCAATGATGACCCACCGGGTCTTTGCCTTGGCTGCGTCCGCTGCGGGAAACCAAATCTGCGCCACCACCGCAATCCCCACAAACGCCAGCACCAGCGCCACGCCGCCCAATCGGGAAACCGCTGGCTGCCCCGTGCCGGCGGCCTGGCGCGCTTCCATCGCCCGCGCATAATTCCATTGCTGGATGCGTGGCACTAAAATCCAGACCACCACGAACCCCAGCACGCTGAACCAGAATGTGGAAGTGATGATGTCGGGTTGCATGATGGTTGGGTTGCTCGCCTTGTGAATGTGACTGCGGACAGCTTGCTACAAAAAACCTGTTTCCTTCAAGCGGTAACTGCTTTCAGGGAAACCTC
>JAPLTZ010000423.1 GCA_026397895.1 Verrucomicrobiota bacterium
TTTTTTTGCCGCCGACATTTCCGCCAATCAATGACGATGACCCCCCCCCGCGCCGCCTGGCTGCCCGCCGCCTTTGCCGGGGCAATATTTCTGCTGACCGGCCTGGCTCATCGCGGCGCGGCGGCGGGCCGGGAACTCAAGCTTTCACCGCCGGCTGATGGTGCGGACGCCGTGCCGGGGTTGCGCGATGCCATTGCGAAATGCCGCGCGGAGAAGATTCATCGGCTCGTGCTGGAGCGGGGTGTCTGGAATCTTTTTCCCGACAAGGCGGAGGGCGGGTTCCGGCACGTCACGAATCAAGACCCCGGCTACAAGCGCATGGCGGTGCATCTGGACGGGTTTGCGGACTTCGAGATTGACGGGTCGGGCGCGACCTTTCTGTGCCACGGCGTCCTCATGCCCGTCGTGGTGGATCGCTCGCGGAACATCACGGTGCGCAATCTCGTGATTGATTGGGCCAAGCCGTTTCATCTCGAAGGCGCGGTGACGGGCGTGGGCGAAGATTGGTTCGAGGTGGAGATGCTGCCGGAGTGCGGGGCGGAATTGCGGAACGGAAAATTGCTGGGCGGCATGGCCGAGGGTTTTTACGGCGACGAGAATTCTTCGCGGGACGCCCGCCAGGACATCCGCTGGAATTACTGGATTGATCCCGCGACCACGTCCGCCGCCGCCGTGCAGCCCGTGTTGAAAATGTGGAATCCCAGGACGCGCTCTTTCCCGGAGACGACGGAGACGGGGACAAACCGCTTCCGCATCCGCAACGCGCATCTCAATGTTCTGCCGACGGTCGGGTCAGTCATGATTTGCAAGGGAATGTTGCGGCCCAACCGCCTTTCGCCGGCCATCCACCTGGCGAGCGTGGACGGCGTGCGGGTGGAGAATATCACCGTGCACCGCACCGGCGGCATGGGTTTGATCGTCGAGGATTGCGCGGACGTGGCGGTGAAGGGTTTCAAAGCGGTGCGGCGGGAGGGCGCGGCAAGCCTCATCACCACCACCGCCGACGCAACACATTTCATGGGTTGCCGCGGCACAGTGCGCGTGGAGGATTGTCTGTTCGAGAACATGCTGGACGATGCCTGCAACGTGCATGGCGTCTATGCCATCGCCGAGGGATTGCTCGCGCCGAATCAACTGGCCATCAGCTTCAGCCATTTTGAGCAGCTCGGCACGGTCTTCGCCCGGCCCGGTGACCGCCTGCGGTTGTTGAAGCGCGATACGCTCCTGGGCTACGCGGAGCGCAAGGTCGTTTCCATCACGCGGCCCAACGAGGATTATTATGTGCTGACGCTGGACAAGTCGCTGGCCGGCGTGATTCAGACGAACAGCAGCGTGGAGAATCTCACCGCGCGGCCGGACGTGGTTTTCCGCAACAACACCGTGCGGAACAACCGTGGGCGCGGCATCCTGATGACTTCGGGCGGCAAGGTGCTCATCGAGAACAATCTTTTCGAGCGCCCCTCGATGATGGGCGTCCTCATCGATGGCGACAACGAATTCTGGTATGAATCCGGCGGGGTGGAGGACGTGACAATCCGCAGCAACAGGTTTATCGGCCTGTCATCCTCCGCGCCGATGTTCCGGCTCGGGCCGACGCAGCCGGGCGAGAGACGCGCGCTGCCGCCCTACCATCACAACATCCGGATTCTCGGCAACACCATCGAATCCGCCGGCCCGGTGGTGGTGGACGCGAGCCGGGTGGGCGGCCTGGAATTTTCCGGCAACACCGTCCGGTTGCCGGCGAGCTTGAAGAATCCCACGGTTGCTTTCACGCTCAACGCCTGCGCGGGCGCCGTCTTTCGGGAAAACAAGTTCGGCCTGCCCGCGTTGATCCAGAACAAGACCCCGGAAAACAACGTCTTGTTGGAGAAAAACGAAAACTTGTTTTTGAAATAGCCGACCCACTGGTAAAAATCCAGGAAAGATTGGTCAAAAGCGCGGCAACGGTTTTCGCCGGAAACGGGTTTGCCCAATCCCGCCACGTGGACCACCGGTGCAACCGGCTGCAATTGCCCGGCAATTGCTATCAGCGGGAATTTGCTTTGGGGAAGATAAAACTGGCAGCCGGACGCGCCGTTCACCGTCGGCCACGATTTTTCAAGGGGCGACGAACTGGTGGTTCTCGTCTTGGGAAAGTTCGCGCCGATACGGGTAGTCCTTGCGCTTGACCCATTCGGCATGGCCGTCGCAGAACGACATGTTGCCGCCGTCCCTGCCGTGGTTGTCAATCGGATCGGGCCAATAGCCGTTCGGCTCGCTGCCATCGGGATTCAAAGGGACGGTTCCGGCGACCCCGCTGTTGTCCTGATCCTGATCGTAAAACAACATGGTGTTGGCCGGCCCCGGAATCACTCCTTTAAGCCCAAATTTGTTGTAGGTGTGGACGTAGTTCAAAACGGTGGTGGTGGTTTTCATCACCACATTGGGGCTGCCGTTCGTGCCCACCCCATAGAGGCCCAGCAGCTCATAACTGTGCCGGTTCGTCTCCGCATCCCGGTAATTGGCGCATTGGGTCAGAAACTTAAGCCCGGTGCCGCCGGTGTTGATTGGGTCGGCCGGGTCGCGGAAGTTACGGGTGCTGGGACAAAGAAAGATATTTATGTTGGCGACATATTTGTTCGTGCGGAGATAGTTTACGTCGTCCGAGCTCGAGATGTTCGCAATGGTGAACCGGTTCTTGTAGAACGTGGTGCCGTAGGCTTTGCCATCCTCATCATCGTCCGCAAACATCAGCGCCCCCAGCGTCATCTGCTTCTCGTTGCTCAGGCACTTGATGCGCCGCGTCCGTTCCTTGGCGCGGCTCAACGCCGGCAGCAGCAGCCCCGCCAGAATGGCGATGATGGCGATGACCACCAGAAGCTCAATGAGCGTGAAGGCGCGGGGGTTTTTGTTTTTGGAACAGGCTGGGAACATCGGATCAAAGGGCGCTACGGATGGAGGTATGACCAGAGGGCGCCGGGGTCTTTTTGGTCGGTGATGGTGTAGCCGATTTCGCGGTTTTTCAAGGTCTGAACCTGGCCGGCCATGAATCCGATATTGACCCGCCCCGAATGCCGCGGCATGGGGCGAAAATATTTGCCCGAGTTCTGGGCAAGGCCGGGAGTGCGGAAAAGCGGGCCGCCGCTGCCATCTCTTTCCAGCCAGTCATCGGGATTGGAATCATTTTCAGTCTCCACAGTGCAGGCCGCCGCATCGGCAAAGGCTACAAATGAGGAGGGTCTCAACACTTGGGATTCGAGCCGCTGCTCCAGATTGGTGCCGTTGTAACTAATCCCATAATGGGTGTAGTTAATCCCGATTCCAAGGGTGTAGTTGGTGCTGGAGGCATTCGCCACCGCCACTTTGGTTGCCACCGTCCGCAAGGCCGGGCAACTGAAAACCTTCGGATTTTTCGCATATCCGAATATCCGCAACATATCCGGCCATAGAACTCCGCCGGTTGCGCCATCAATTATAAAATCGCCAGCCACATTCTCCGGAAAATCCGACCGGAGCGACCGGTCATAAGAATAGGGCACGACGATTCCGTGGCTGTCATCCGCATACATGTGGCAGGCCAGCAAGACCTGCTTCATGTTGCTGACGCAGTTGATGGTCTTGGCCTTCGCCTTGGCCTTTGAGAGCGCGGGCAGGAGCAGCCCTGCCAGAATCGCTATGATCGCGATGACGACCAGCAGTTCGATGAGCGTAAAGGCAACCCCTGCGGCCCGCCGGGACTTGTCCGCAAAAGATTCGGCGCTCATTGTTCAAGTCGCAAAACGGTGGAAACCAAATCACCTGCAGGCCCGGCCCGGCCGATTGCCCCAACCCATCAGTCTCTATGCGGCCTGGTGTTCTTGAGCCAAAGGCCGAACCAAAACACCGCGCCCAACGCCATGAAGGTGATAAGCGCCTTCGTCGCCGGTTCGTGCACCACGTCAATCTCCAGCCCCCAGCTCACCCCGTCGGCGCGCCCCCGCCGCCATACGCGTGGATGCCCGTCGCCGCCGAATCGTCCAGCGTGATGTTGTTGAAGCCCGCGTCCGCGTAGCCGAAGCTCTGCTGCACCGCACCGCCCAACCCCGTGCCCACGCGGTTGAGCAGCAGCACCAACTGCCCCGTCGGATCGACCAGATACCCGTAGAGGTCGCCGTTGTAGCCGCCGGTGATGTCGAGCAGCACGTTCACGTCGCGCACCGCCGCGCCGCCGTTGGGATCGTTCACGATGAGACTGTTGACGTAGCCGACCGGGTTGCCGTCGGCGATGCCGGCGTTCAAGCTCCCGCTCGAAACGGTGAAGATCGTCGCGGACGCCGGCCATGCGGTCAGCGCCAGCAGTCCGGTGATTGCAATGAATTTTTTCATGGTGGTAATGATGTTCAAGGTTTCGGGTTACGGAGCGGGATTGTATTGCAGCCGATAATAGGCCTCGGTCGGCACGTTCGTGCCGGTCAGGATGTCATCAAAGTCGTCCGTCACCGTGAACAGCCCGCCCGCCGGCGCGTTCGTGGCCGGGAAGTTCCGCACCACGCCGCCGAAGCCCGCGTTCGTGCCGCGTTGCACGATGTAGGACAGGCCCACCACGCCGGCGAACTGCGCCGTCACCGTGGGGCCGGTCACCGTCAGCGCGCCGGTTTCCTGACCGTAGGCCGTCGCCAGCGAAACGGTCACCGTCCCGCTGTTCGTCCCGCCGAAGTTGTCCCGCACGGTGTAGGTGAACGCGTCGGCCACCGTGTTCGTCGGCACATAAATCCAATCCGCGTCGGTCAGCAGCGCCGCGCCGTTGGTCGTGGCGCTCACGCCGACGAACGTGATGGCGTCGCCATCCAAGTCCGTCGCGTGGGTCAGCAGGTTCGTGAGGGCGATCTTGATCGACTCGCCACTGGTGCGGGTGTAGTTGGCGGCGCCCGCCACGGGGGCGTTGTTGGTCACGAACAGATTGACCTGATTGGCGGTGCTGTCGTCCACGGTCAGGTGGCCGGCGACGCCGCCGGCCAGCACGACGCCGGAGTCAAACGAACCGATCTTGGTGCCGTAGTTGAACAGGCGGTAAGTGCCGCTGCCGAGCGTGCCGTTGGCGACCGAGACGGCAATCTTGCTGCCGCCGGCGGTCAGATCCAGAACGTCCACGATGTCGTTGGTGTTGCCCGTCACGTCGAACTCAAACAGGTTGGTGGCGGTCGCGGCCAGGGTCAGGTTGGTGAGGGAGAGCCGGCCCACGCTCGCGCCCGGCGCGAGGGTGGCGCCGCCTTCCACTGCCACGGAGCGGAGGTAGCCGTTGCCACCGAGGGTCGCGTTCGACTTCACGGTGACGAGGGTGGTGAAGTTGGTGGCGTTCAGCACCAGCGTGCCGTTGCTGACGGTGGTGGTGCCGATGTAGGTGTTCAGATTGTTCAACGTCAGCTTGCCCGCGCCGGTCTTGTTCAATCCGATGGTGGTGGGGCCGCTCACGACGCCGGAGACTTTCAGGTCGGCGGTGGTCTTGATTTCGGGATGCGAAGTCGTCCCGCCCGCGCCGGTGACGCCCAAGAGGATGTTCTGCGTGAGGCCCGATCCGCCGGAGATATCAACGAGCGATTCGAGGACGCCCATGGCCAGCCCGTCGCTGAAGGTGAAGTTGGCGCCCGTGCCGAGGGCGTTGACGTTGTTCAGTTGGACCAGGTTCGCCCCGGTAATCTTGAAGCTGCCGCTCCAGCCGGAGTTGTTGCCGGAAAACTTCATCGTGCCGGAGGCAAACCCGTTGACACTCCAGTTGCCCGTGCCGCTGATGCTGCCGGTGAAGTCGGTGACCGCGCTGAGGGAGTTGCCGGTCGAATTGGCGCTGATGACGACGCTGTTGGTGATGGTGTGGCTGCCGGAGGAGTTCCACGATCCGCCCGCCATGGTCAGGGTGCCGGTGCCGTAGCCGCGGTCGTTGGCGGCCCGCACGCTGCCGGCGCTGTTCACGGTCACGCCGCCGCTGAAGGTGTTGGTGCCGTTCAAAGTCCAAGCGCCATCGGTCAGCAGCAGGCTGGTGGTGTTCGCGCCGCCGGCATCGGAGATGACGCCGGAGAGCACGTTCAGGCCCGTGCTGGAGCCGTTCAAAGTGAGCGTCTTGCTGCCCGCTCCCGTGGAACCAATGTCACCGGACACGGTCAGGATGGCATTGGAAATACTGTTGTTCTGAATGACGCCGCCGCCGGTCGTGCCCGCGAGGTTGATTGCCCGCGTGACCGTCTCGGCGTTCGTTTTGGTGAAAATCAAAGTGCCGGCCGTCGCGCCGGAACCAAGGTTGATTGCGCCGGTGCCGCCGAGGTTGGAGTTGATTGAGGCGACGCTGATGGCGCCCGCCGCGATGGTCGTGCTGCCGCTGTAGCTGTTCGCGCCGGAGAGCGTCAGCGTGCCGGTGCCGGACTTGGTGAGACCGCCGTTGGAAACGATGCCGGCAATGGTCATCGCGTTGTCCAGGTCGATCTGCCGGGTGGTGCCGCCGAGATTCATGTTCCCGGCCAGGGTGAGGGCGCCGGTTTCCGCCGCCGTGCCCAGGGTCACGTCGCCGCCGAGAATGGTGTTGTTGGCAATCGAGCGGGCGGTGGCGCTGTCTGACGAGATGCCTCCGCCGTTCAAGGTCAGGCTGCCGGCGGTGCCCAACGCGTTGTCGGCACCGAAACGGATCAGGCCCGCATTCAGCGTTGAGTTGCCATCGAAGGTGGTGGCCGTGGCGGTCAGGGTCAGGTGGCTGATACCGTTCTTGGTCAGGCTGCCGCCGGTGCCGGCCAGGGCGCCGATCGTGAACCGGGTGAGCGCGCCCGCGTTGTTGGTGTTCACTGTGAAGACGGCGTTGCCGGTGATCGTGGTCGCGCCGAAGGTGATGGTGCCGGCCCCGGCGGTCACATTGGTGCTGGTGTTGATTGTCAATTCCTGCGAGCCGATGCCCAATGTTCCCATCGTATAGCTGATGCCGGCACCGACCGCGCTCCGATCAACGGTGATCGTGGCGTTGCCGCCCACGGTGGTGTTGCGGCCGTAGGTTCTGCCGGCGTTGCTGGCCAGCCGCAGCTCGCCGCCGTTCAAGGTCAGCGTGGAAGGGTCGGACCCCAGCGTGCTGGTGGCCGTGCCGGTGGTCACTTTCACGAGGCCGCCGTTCACCGTCACATTTCCGGTGAAGAGGTGCGCCGCGCTCAACGTCAAGGTGCCCGAACCCGATTTGGTGAAGCCGCCCGCGCCGCTCATGATGCCCGGCGTGGCGTCGCCCGTGCCGTTGAAAATGGGGGTGAAGCCGCCGTTGTCCACCGTGCCCAGCGTGAGCAGCGTGGCCGCGCCCAGGCCGTTGGTGTTGACCGTGAAGGTGGAGGCGCCGGTGAGCGTGGTCGCGCCGAAGGTGATGCCCGCCGTGCCGGCGTTGGGATTCGCCGCCGCCTGCACCGTCAGTGTCTGCGCGCCGATGCCGAGGGTGCCAAAGGTGTAGGTGAAGCCGTTGCCGCCAACTGCCGTCGAGTCGCTCGTCATTGTCACATTGCCTCCCACCGTGGTGTTCCGGCCGTAATTTCTGCCGGCGGAACTGGCGAGCTGCAATTCCCCGCCATTCAGGGCCAGCGTGCCGCTCCCCAGAACAGTCAGGGTGCTGGCCGACTGCGAGGCCGACAGCACCCCCTGGTTCAGCGTCAAAACGCCGGTGAAAGTGTTTGCCCCGCTCAAGGTCTGCGTGCCCGCGCCGGTTTTGGTGACGTTCAAGCCGCCGGTGCCGGTCTTGATGATGCCGGTGAACAGCCCGCTCGCATCGTTGCCGCCCACGGTCAGGGTCTGCGTGCCGGCGATGCTGTTGGTGATCGTGCCCGCGCCGTTCAGGCCGTTGATGGTGGGGCTGAAGCCGTTCACGTCCAGCGTGCCGGTGACGGTCACATTGCCCTTGCTCGCGCCGCTGGGGATGGCGTTGGCCGCGCCGAGAACCAATGTGCCGGCGCTGATGGTGGTGTCGCCGCCGTAGGTGTTCGCGGTGTAATTGGTCAGGTAGCCTGTGCCGGCCTTGGTCAGGCCACCGCTGCCGGAGATGACGCCCGAAATGCCGATGTCAGCGGTCACGGTGATGGTCCGCGTGCTCGCGCCCAAATCCATCGTGCCGCCCCACACGGGCCCGCCGGCGGTGCCGATGTGCGTGAAATTGCCGTTCACGATCACGGGCTGCGTCATGGTGATGGCGCCGGCATTGGCATGGCTGAAGGTGACGCCGTCGGCGATGGTGATGGCGCCGGTGCCGAACTGGCTGCCGTTGCCGAAGAAGCGGACGGTTACTGCGTTGACATCAAAGCCGCCGCCGAAGGTGCTGTTCGCGGACAGCGTCCACAGGCCGGTGCCGTTCTTGACCAGTTTGACTTTGCCGCCATTGGCACCGTTGCCGAGGGCGCCGATGGTGTTGTTCCGCGTGACGCCGCCGACGCCGGAAGAGGTGCTCACACCGTCGAGATAGAGGATGTTGGTGTTCCCGGTCGAAGCGGTGCCGGTGACGGTGTTGATTAGCAAGCCGGAGCCATTGCCAACGGTGTTGTTCCTGAAAGTGGCATCGCCTTGGATTTCAACCGGGGAGTAGATGCGGTCGAAGTTGGTGTTCGCGCCGAGGGCGGTCTGGATCACGCCGCCGGCGGTCAATTTGATGCTGCCATTGGTGAGGTTGTAGCCGTTCACCTGGACGGAGCCGGGCGTCGTGTAGGCGTTGCTGAAGGTGATGGTGCCGATGTTGCGGTTGGTATCAACGTAGACGATGCGGTTCGTCGTGATGAGCGCGCCAAAGAGCGCTTCATCCGTGCTGGTCAGCACGTTGGTGGCGCCGGGCACGTTCCCGCCCGCCCAACTGACGGCATTACTCCAGCTACCATCCGCATCGGAAAGCCAGATGTCGCTGGTGGCGTGCGCGGCAACGCCGGAGGCGAGCAGCAGGGTGAGGATGTAAAGGCTGATGAACCAGCGGGGGAGGCCGGATTGTTTTGCATTCATAGGGGTGGATTTGGAATCGATGGTTCGGATGGCTGTGATCAGAGTTTGCATATTGATGTTGAAATGCCCCACGCAACGCTGCCGCCGGGGCTTTCGGTGGGTTATCGGAGCAAAAAATAGCACAGGGCGGTCGGGTGTCATGTCATCCAATGGGACGACACGACGCAGCGGCCACAAGCGGCTTGTGTTTGCCGGGAATTGTGTTTTGTTTGCTCCGCGTCGTGTCGTCCGAAGTGACGACACGACGCGCGCCATGAAAACGGTCAAGAA
>JAPLTZ010000434.1 GCA_026397895.1 Verrucomicrobiota bacterium
ATCCCCGGTTACGTGGATTCCGCCGAGAACCTCCGTGCAGGCGGCATCTGCGGCATCGACACCGCGCGCATCTTTGGAGAAGTCGACCTGGTCTAGACCGCCCCGCATGCCTGACATCGTTCTCGCCACCCTCAACGCGAAATACATCCACGCCTCGTTCGGGCTTCGCTATCTGCTCGCGAATCTCGGCGACCTCCGACCTCGCGCCGCGATCGTCGAATTCGAGATCAAGCAAACCCCGCTGGAGGTGGTGGAATCGATCCTCGCCCTGAAGCCGCGCATCGTCGGGCTCGGTGTCTACATCTGGAACGTGCGCCCAACGCTGGACGTGGTGGCCCTGCTCAAGCGCATCGCCCCCGAGGTCTGTGTTGTCCTGGGCGGGCCCGAAGTCAGCCACGAGACCGAATCCCAGGAGATCGTGCGACTGGCCGACCACACCATCACCGGCGAAGCTGACCTCGAATTCGCCCGGTTTTGCAGGTGTTTTCTAGGTATCGAGGAGTCCCGGGGCCCGCTGCCGAAGGTCCTTCACGCGCCGTTGCCGGACCTTCAATCCGTAAGGATGCCGTACGAGGAATTCACCGATGACGACATCGCCCATCGGGTTCTGTACGTGGAGGCGTCGCGCGGCTGCCCGTTCCGCTGTGAGTTCTGCCTGTCGTCACTCGACATCCCGGTGCGTGCCTTTCCGCTGGAGCCATTCCTCGCCGCGATGCGGCGCCTGCTGGATCGTGGGGCTCGGCAGTTCAAGTTCGTCGACCGCACCTTCAACCTCGCGCCGCGCACCGCGATCGCGATCCTGACCTTTTTCCAGGAACGCTGGCGCGCTGGGCTGTTCCTCCACTTCGAGATGGTGCCCGACCGGCTGCCCGCCGAGTTGCGCGAAGTCATCGTCCGCTTTCCGCCCGGCGCGCTGCAATTCGAGGTCGGCGTGCAGACCTTCAACCCCGAAGTCGGCCAGAACATCAGCCGCCGGCAGAACTACGAGCGGCTCGAAGAAAACCTCCGCTTCTTCCGCCGCGAAACCGGCGTCCACATCCACGCCGACCTCATCGTCGGCCTGCCCGGCGAGACGCTCACCAGCTTCGCCGTCGGCTTCGACCGGCTCGTCGCGCTCGGCCCGCAGGAGATTCAAGTCGGCATCCTGAAACGGCTGCGCGGCACGCCCATCGTCCGCCACGACGCCGAGTGGCAGGTGATTTACAACGCGCATCCGCCCTACGAAATCTTGCAGAACAAACTCATCGACTTCGCCACGATGCAACGGCTGCGCCGCTTTGCCCGATATTGGGATTTGGTCGGCAACAGCGGCAACTTCCTCGAAACTACGCCGTTGATTTGGAGCAACGGCTCGCCGTTCCACTCGTTCCTGAAATTCAGCGACTGGCTGTTCGCGCGGCTGGGCAGTGTGGACGGCATCGCGCTGACGCGGCTGGCGGAATTGCTGTTTGAATTTCTCACGGGCGAATTGAAGCTTCCCGCCCGGCCGACCGCCGAAACTTTGGGACGCGATTACCAGCGCGGCGGGCGGCACGACACGCCGGCTTTTCTGCGGGAACATCTCCCCGCCGCCGCCATCGCTGCGCGTTCGTCGGGCAACCGCCCATCGCTGCCCAAGCGGCAGGCGCGGCACGCGGACTTGCGCTGAATCAAGCGGCGGCGAAAAGCTGGCGGGTGAACTCGGCGTTGCGGCGCGCGTCGGCGACGGCGTCCTTGGTGGGGCTCGAAGTTTCCAGCACGATCCAGCCGCGATAATCAATCTCCCGGATGGCGGCGGCGATGGGCGGGAATTGCAGTTTGCCCTCGCCGAGAAACTGCGCGCCGTTCTTGAAATGGAACTGCGCGATGCGGCTCTTCAACTGCCGGACTTCCGCCGGCACATCGTAGCCCTTGGTCGCGCCGGTGTTGAACACGTCGTAATAAACCTGCACGGACTCGTGCCCGACGCGCTCCAGAATCTCGATGTTCTGCCGGACGTTGAGGTAGTTCTCGATGGCCAGCACGACGCCCGCATCCTTGGCGCGCGGCGCGGCGTCCTGGAGCCGCTTGACCACGGCAGCCACGTCGTCGCGCTTGAGCTGGCCGTCTTTCGCCAGCAAATCGCCTTTGGAAAAAAACGCCACGAGGATGACGCGGGCGTCCAATTCCTTGGCGGCGGTGATGGCCTGCGCCAGCCACGCCGGGCCGCGCGGGTCGGCGGCGAGCGGGGACTGGTTGAGCATCCCCATCATCAACCCACAGATGGGCAGGCCGGTCTCGGCCATCTGCTGTTTGTAATTTTGAATCGTTGCCGCCTGCGAAACGTCAAGCTGGTCGCCGGCGAGTTGGAGCGGAAGCTGAATTCCTTCCAAGCCGGCCGTTTTCGCCGCCGCCAAACCGAGCTTGCACGTCCCGATGCGGATTTGTCCGCGCTTGGCCTCCGCGCCGAACGCGGTCAGGCCGCCGCCGTAAATCGCCGCGCCCGCCGCGAGCGTGCCGGCCAGGAATTTTCTGCGGTTCGTTTTCATGGGGCGCGTCAAGATTTCAGCCCCTTCAAATCCGGTTCAAGCCGGTCGGTGTTCTTCAGGAGCTTGTCCCAGGTGTAGGTTTCGCCGCGATACGCCGCCGTGCGCGCCAGCAGCGTGACCATCGTGCTCTGCACGCTCGGCGCGACGGTGACATTCTCGTAGCGCGCCTCGGTGATGTTGCGGTAGAACGCCGCGATGTTGGCGGCGACGGCTTCGCGGTAGATGCCGGGCGTCTTGCCGCCCTTGAAAAAAGTCTCGCCGCGGATGAGCACCTGCCCGCCGCATTCCGCCTCCAGCACGCCCTTCGCGCCGAACACCCGCGCCCGGATGCCCGACGGCGTGGTATCGTAACCCTCAAACTGCCGCGAGTTGAACGTCACCCCCGCGCCCTGGCCGTAGTCGAACATGCAGGTGAAATGATCGGAGCAATCGCCGATTTTCCGGCGGGCCGTAAGCGCGGCCACGGCGCTGGCGGAGACCGGCGGGCGGTTCATCGCCCAACTGATCACGTCCAGCGTGTGGATGTTCTGCTCGGTGATCATGTCGCCCGACAGCGCGCGGTCGAGCCCCCAGCCGCGCAGCCGCGCCTCCGGGTCGTGCGGATTCTTGGCAAGCTCGTCCCAATACTGCGAGAACGGACAGCCGCAATGGTAAATCCCCTCCGCGAACGCAATCGGCCCGATGTCGCCCGCGTGCACGCGGCGCATCGCCTCGATGAACAAATCTGTCGCCCGCGTTTGGAAATCCACGAGGAAGCACAGCTTCTTGGCCGTCGCCTTCTCGGCGCTCTGCGTGACCGTCTGGCAACCCGGCACGTCCACCGCCACGGGCTTGGCAAGATAGACATTCACGCCTGCGTCCACCGCTGCCGCCGCCTGGCCGGGGTGAAAATACGGCGGTGTTTCGATGGCCACCGCCTCCACGCCGCTCGCGAGCAGACGCCTGTAGCCATCAAGTCCGGTGAAGCGCCGGTTCGCCGGCACGCCGAGCTTCTCGCCCGTTGCGTCGGCGGCGGACGGGAAATAATCCGCGACGGCCACGACCTCGAAACCGCCGTGCGCCTTGAACTGACTGCCGATCATCGCGCCGCGCTTGCCGCAGCCGACGAGGCCGAACTTGAGTTTGCGCTCGAACTTGGCCGCCGGCGCGTTCGTGACCTGCGCCACGCCGGTCATGGCCGTGGCCGTGGCCGCCGCCGCGCCGAGGATGAGGAAGTTGCGTCGGGAAAGATTGGAATGGTTGCTCATATTTTTTGGAAGGTTGCGGGTTTCAATTAAAGCGGAGAATCAGCCGCGCCCGGTCATTAGTCAAGTTATCCAAACCTCTTTGAAAACAAACTGGTATGATAACCGCCCGCCCGCTACCGTGCCGGCATGAGCGCGTTCCCTGTCAGTTCCGAGAAGGCCGCCCAGCTCGCCCGCCGCATGGCCGCGCTGGGCGTGCGCGAGGCGGACATCACCGAGACCTTCGTCTGCTCCGGCGGCCACGGCGGGCAGAACGTGAACAAGACCGCCACGTGCGTCATGCTGCTGCACGCGCCCACGCAGTTGCGGGTGAAGTGCCAGACCACGCGGCAGCAGGGGCTGAACCGCTTCATCGCGCGCCGGGTGCTGCTGGACAAGATCGAGGAATTGCAGACCGGCCGCGTCGCCGCCGAAGTCGCCGAACGGGAGAAAATCCGCCGCCAG
>JAPLTZ010000173.1 GCA_026397895.1 Verrucomicrobiota bacterium
CCAGGGCATTTTCCATGTCGGCGATGGCCTCCTGCCGTTTGCCCTGCGCCATGTAACAATTGCCCCGCATCCCGAAGTAGTGGGGATGGCGACCGTTCAGCTTGATCGCCGCGGTGTAATCCGCCACGGCCAGATCATTCTGGCCCAGCACCCGGTAGCCATCGCCCCGGCCACCGAAGAAATCGCCTTTCTGGTCGTTGAGCTTGATGGCCTCCGTGAAATCGGCCACCGCTTTGGCGTAATCTTTCTTTTTGATATACGCCGCGCCGCGCTGGCCGTAGGCGGCGGCGTCCCGGGGATTCGCCGCCAGCGCCTGCGTGCTTTGTTGAATGGCGGCATCTTCCGGCGTCTCCGCAGATTTCACCCCGGCGGCAAATCCCAGCAGGACGACGCCCACAACGATTGACAGTAATTTTCTCATGATGGTTTTTGGTTGGTTGGTTTTGAAGCGGCGGGTCTAATAAACCGGTTTTATGCGGAGACCGCTACCAAACATTTGGCAAATCCTTACCGGATTTTTGCTCGGGTGCGACACGCGCCGGGTCACTTGCGCGCGGTGAACGTCCATTTGCCCGGCCACACTTCAAAGATCAGGAAGCGGGGCGTGGCGGTGACAAAGCGCACGCCTTTCAACGAGCTTTTGCCCACGTTCGCCGGCCACACGGCGGTGTCATTGACGCGCACTTGGGTGATGGTCTCGCCGGGCACGATGGGAATGCCCACCGTCGCCACCGTGCGGGCGGGCGAAGTCAGAGTCAGCGAGAAAGTCTCCGCCGAATTTTGCAACTGCACCTGGATGTCGCCCTTCACGGTGACGACGTTGGCGGAGATTGTTTTCAACGCGCCCATCTGCGGCAGGACGTGATACGTCGCAAAGCCCGCCGTCTCCGGCGCGATGCCGGCGAAGTATTGCGACATGATCGTGAGCGGGCCGCCGCTCCACGCGTGGTTGATCGTGCCGCCGCCGAAGCCGTCCTTGCCGATGCCCCACCCTTCCCACAGCGTCGTGTAGTCGGGATGCTCCACCATCTTCGCGTAGCGGCGGTGGATGCGGTCCTGCGCGAACGCCGGCTGATCCATCAGGCACAACGCTTCGAGGACGTATTTTTCCATGTAGGGGCTGGAGTGTTCCTGCTGCCGGAAAACTTCCAGCAACGCGGGGAACTGTTCCGGCTTCGCCAACCCGGCGACAACGGCGAGGGCGTTGGCGCGGTCGTCGGTTTTTTTGTTGCCGTGATTTGCCGAGCGATATTCCTTGCCGTTCCAGAACGTTTTGTTGAACGCACCTTCAATGGACGCCTTGCGCGCCGCGATCCACGGCAAATCGCGTTTCTGTCCGGTCGCGAGCGCCATCTGCTCCATGCCTTGCAGGCCGATGTGATACCACGCGTTGTAAAGCACGGTCATGTCCACGTTGTCGCCCCAATCGCCCCACGGCCACGCGCCCGGCACGGGCACGACGAGGCCGTTGGTCTGCATCTGCCAGAATTCCATGTAACGCTTCACGCCGGGATAAACGGCGCGCAGCGTCTCGGTGTCGCCGGAATAAAGTCCGTAAGTCCCAAAGCCGGTGCGGCCGACGCTGGCGAGCATTTGCAGCGGCAAATCCTTCGTCCAGTTGCCGGCGGGAATGGGCGAGAACAAAATGCCGTTCGTCTTCTGCCAGCCGATGAGGTCGAGCATGCACTTGCGCGTGAGCAGGTCGGCGCGGCGATCCATCGCGTAGAACGCTTCGCCAAGTTCGTTCACCGCGTCGCCCCACCAGAGGCCGCGCTCGCGGTCGGGGCAATCCATATAATTATCGCGCATCGTGATGTAGAGCGTGCGGACGGCCTTCGTGCGAAGGCGATTCATGAAATCATCGTCGCAGGCGAACGTGCCGGTAAACTCCGTGTCGAAACCGCTCTCGCGGTAACGCAGATCGAGCAGCTTGATGCCGGCGGGCATCTCGTAGTGAACCGCGTGGCCGTTCATCCAGCCGGGGCACTCGAATTCCTGCACGCCGGCGCGGGTGACGTATTCCGCGCGCACGCCCGGCGCGCTGCCGCCCATGTAATCGTCGGTCTGAATCTTGATTAGCTGGCCGGCGGTCGCCTCGATTTTCAGATACGGCGTGACCTGCGCGTTGTAGGGCAACCTGCCTTTCACGATGCTGCCATCGGAAACGCGCGGCAGCGCGGCGGCGTTTTCGTAGGGCTTCAAGCCGTAATCCTTCCACTGCGGCACGGGGCGGAGCGCGAGGCGATTCCACGGCGCGCACGGCGGCTTGCCGAACGCCACGGCGCTCGGCCACGCGCGGGCGTCGTAGCCGGGCTGTTCCCAACCGGCGATGTCCTTGGTCGCGTCGAAACGGATGTTGGATTCCGGCAGACGGAAGTTCGGATGCGGCTTGTCCGTGCCGCCGAACGCGGGATGAATCTGCGCCCGCCACGAAGCATCGCTCTGCAACTTCACGCCGCCGGCGTTGAGCTGAAACAGCAGCGCGCTCTGGCCGCTGTCCTTGTGACTGAAACCTTCCTTGCCGAAATGCCAGACGAGAATGGCGAGCGTGTTCGCGCCGGACTTCAGATGCGGCGCGAGGTCAACTTCATCAAAGTAAGTGTCGGCCGGCGTCGGCCCGCGCTTCAAGCCGCCTTCGCGCACGACGAGTTCGCCGTTGAGCCACAGCCAATACTTGGAGTCCGCCGCGATGCGCGCGACGGCGTGAGCCGGGACTTTGCCGACGGTGAAGGTCTGGCGGAACGCCGTCCACTGGTTGCTCGTGGCGGGCGCGGCGACGCCGATCCAGGACGCCGTCCAGCTTTTGTCGGCGGCGGTGTCGGGATGGACGAAGGGCGCGGCGGTTTCCGCCACGGCGATTCCGCCGCCGCAAAGCAGCGTGGTCAACAATAACGCGCCGAGGCATGAACGAGAGATGGTTTTCATAATGACTGGTTTCATCGGATTCTATTCGTGGCAATTTGCCTGTGCTCCGGGGCATTTCCAAGCTCCCTGTCAAAACCGGAGTAGCAGCTTTCAATCAGTGAGCGGCGGTTTGACGCCATAAATTCTGCCGTCATGGCCCCAGCAACACCCGGTAGAATAGCCGGTTTATGTTCGGGGATGGCAAATTGGTGAACACCAGCGGCGGCACGGCGGCCAGGTTTGTTGCCACGCCCACCCAGTTCGGCTGGTTCAAATTTGTCGTCGTTTGCAGGATATAGTCCAGCCCGGCCGGCCCGGAAATATTCACACGGAACTGGCCGTTGTCATAGGCCACCGAGTTTCCAAACGGTTTTGCCGGCGGCGTCACGATGATCTGGAAGCTCTGGGTGGCGCTCAACGGCGGGACGCCGCTGTCGGTCACCGTCAGCACGACCGGATTCGTGCTCGGCGACTGCGCGATGGCGGGCCGCCACGAGAACAGGCCGTTGGTGGGGTTCACGCTCGCGCCCGCCGGGGCGGTCGCCAGGCTGTAGGCCAGCGTTTGCGCGGGCGCATCCGGGTCGGTGGCGGCGGCGTTCACGGTCAGGTTCGACCCAGCCATGATCACGACGTTGGACAGCGCGGGCAAGACCGGCGGCTGGTTCGGCGCAAACGCGCTGCCCGGAACCAACCGCACCCAGTCCACGGACACCGTCGCATTCGAGGAGGTCGTGAGGTCGAACCGGATGCTGTTCAGGTAGCCCGTCCAGTTCGTGTTGGCAGACAGATCAACCGTGCGTTCATACCACTGGCCGTCCGGCGGCACGGTGAAATTCACCGAATAGGTGCCGCCCGCCTTCGGGAAGAAAAAGAGTTGGGCCGTGCTGGACGCGCCCGGCTTGTCCACCCGCAGCCGCACCTGCACCTGCTTGTAAACATCCGCGTTGACGCCCGGCCCGGTGTTGTTGTTGCCGCTGTTCAGGCTGAAGTAGGGGTCGGCCCCGGTGAGCGCCGTCCAAACGCCGTTGGTCGCGACGACGTTGGTCAGGCCGTGCAGGCCCGTGAAGTCGTTGGTCGTGTCGCCATTCCAGACGCGCACAAAGAGCGGCAGCGGCACCAGCCACGGCGAGACATTCCCGCCACCATCGCGCGAACGCACGCGCCACCAATGCAACCCGTCCAGCTCCGGCCCGGCGTAGGTCACGTTGGTGGGGCTTTGGGAAACGGTTGCGAACAGCACGTTGGTGAAATCAAAATCGGTCGCCAGTTGGAAGTCGTAGGTCAGCGGCGCATGGTCGGGTTCGGTGGCTGGCTCCCAGAGGAACACCGGATTGGGCGAATTGGCAATCGTGTCGTAAAGCGGCGCGCGCGGCGGCAACAGCAGCGGTGACAGCGCCACGAAATCCACCGCGCAGGCGACGCCGTTGGTGTTGACCGGATCGAGCCGGAAGCGCGTGACCACGCCGGACCAGTTGGTGTCCGTGCTCAAGTTTATCTCATAAGTCTGCGTGCCGGCGCTCACGGGGAAAGACGTGACATACGGCGTCTCGTTGCCTTTCCACCAGTAGAGCTGGCCGCTGGCTGGAGCCGCCGAGGTGAGCCGGACGCGAACCTTCTTGTAGAAGTCCGCGTCAATGAACGCCCGGTCTGCATGCTCGCTGGAGCTGCGCTTGTCCGTCGCGAGATAGAAATAGCCATCCGCGCCGCTGGTGCCGGTGAACTGCCCGTTCGTCACCGCCCAGCCGGTGAAATTTCCAACGCCATAGACTTCGTTCGTGTCCTCGAAGTGCCAGCAATGCCCGGCCTCCAGCCGCAGCCAGTCCAGTTGCAGGCCGTTTCCGTCACCGCCCGGCGGCTTGAGCGTGAGGGCCTTGATGCGCCGCTCGCGCCACGTGGAATTTTCCGCCAGGTTCACGCGGCAAAGATTCCATCCCTGCCGCACGTTGAACGCGACGGATGCGGTCACGTTGTTGGTGCCCGTCCATTCCAGCGTGGCGGGGCCGGCGGGCGCGTTGCTGAAAAACAGCCGCAACGACGCGGCGAAATAGGCATCAGAGACGAGCGCATGCCGGCTGCCGTCCAGCGCCAGCGCGAGGGACACCGCCGGGCCGGTGATGTCGCCGGAAAACACGCCGTTGGTGAACATCAGATTGGTCAAGCCGGAAGCCTGCGCCACATCTTCGGGATAACTCATCGTCCAGAGCACGTCGCGCGAAGCCGGTGCGGTTTCATACGCGGCCATGTTTGCGAGCGCATCGTTGCTGTGGTTGCCGATAAATTGCTGGAGCGCGGTCATGAAAGGCGTGTTTGAGATGGTGTATTGCAACTGCACCCAGTTGTAGGGGACGACCAGGTGCGCCTTGGAATTCCAGACGGCGTTCAGCGCGTTGAGATTCACCGCGACGTTCGTGGAAAGCGGATTGTATTCGCAGATGCCCCAGTTCTTGTCATCGGCGTAGAGCGCGTTGAAGAGATTGGTATCGGCGGTGTTGACCGTGCCGTAGGTGGTGATGCCGCCACTGCCTTCCGCCACAAAGGTCGTGGTCCATGGGGTGGCGAACAGGGTGGTATGCAAACCCATGCCTGCGCTGTTGGTGGCCCCGGCCGTGCCGGGAATCTGATGGCCGAAAAGCTGGTCCGGACTCCAGCCTGCCGACCGCGCCGCGCGCATCTGAACCTGCTCGATGTTCCGCACCTGGGTCACCCGGAACTCCTGCCACTTCTGCCACCAACTGCCATTGGGCGTCGCGTTCCACAACACGGTGACGGGCGGCTCGACGGCGGCCCAACTGGCCCACGGAAACCCGCTGGCGTTCGTGAACGCCGTGTTGAACGCCGCCAGACTGGCGTATTGTCCCTGCCCCGTGTAAGCGCCCGCGCCGCTCAACCAATCGCGGAACTCCTGTTTCGACCACACGCTGTAATCGCAATAGTCGTTGTTCGCATGATAGTTCATGGCGAACTCGGACGACATCGTGCAGAAGGTCACGATGTCCGGCGACTGTTCGCGCAGCCACGCGAAGTAACGGGCCGCCAACCGCGTGTCCCGCACCAGATAATCCTGCACCAGCGGCGCGTAGGCCGAGAGCGAGAGCTGCATTTCCAACTGCGGCGCGAAAGTCCCGTAGGCCTCGTCAAGCGTCGGGTCCTGCGCCAGCGATGCCATCCGGATGCGCCCCGAACGATCCACCTGCAAGAGCGCGCCACCGTTATATTTCTCCAGAAAATTATGCAGGATGTCGCCGGACTGGGTCGCCGAGTCGTTCCACGGCATCGCGTTCAAGTGGATTCCCAGCGGCATGTCGGTGGCCCGCCCCTTGTCCAAGCTCGACTGGAGATTCAATACCGTCGGCAGGTAATCGTAATAGCCGCCCGCGCCCCGCATCATCCCGGCGTCGCCGGAGGCGAAGCCGACCTTCACGTTGCGCGGCATCACGCCGCCGGTGTTGGTCAGCATCAACTGTCGGTATTCCGCCTCGCCGCCCGTGCCCACGACGCCGATGGTGTTGATTTGGAATGAACGCCAGTAGGGTGAATCCAGCGGGTCCGCGCCCGCATAACTGAAAGGGTCGGGCAACACGGTGATATCCATGCCCCAGCTCACCAGCGTGCTCTGATCCCCGAGCGCCAGGTCCACCAAAAACAACGTCCACGTCCCGTTCGCGTTGACTCCATCGAACACTTCCAGCCCCGCCGTCGCGGTTGCGCCGCTGAAGTCTCCGTCGGGTTTGATCGCGCGGCCGTCCGCCAGATACGTTCCCCCGCTCGCCGGCAGCGCCACATCGTGGATGTTGCTGAACCCGCTCGTCCCCGTCAGGGTGAGGTTGGTGAAGCCGGACACCGCAGAGCCGAACCCGCTCGCGTCCGCGTCCGCCCCACGCGGTTGAGCAAAATGGATTTCATCGTGCTGCCGTCGGCGGAACGCAGCACCAGCAAGCCGTATAAATCCCCGTTGAAGCCGCCGCTGAGGTTCAGCCGCACGTCCACGCTGGTGATGTGGTAGTTGTTGGTCGCGCCCACATACGGAATTCCGCTGACGGTCACGGCCTCGGTGAATCCCACCGGACTCCCGTCGGGAATCACCGCGTTCACAGGGTAGTCGTAGCTGTAAACCGTCGCCCGGGCCGTCAGGGACAGCGCCAGCAGCAGACTGATTACAATCAGGTGTTTCAAAGTTTTTTAGGCGCAGAGGATGCCCACCGACGCCGGAACGGAGTGGAAAAAATGCGCGGGTTCATTTGACAGGAGAAACCGGAATGGTTAACGGCAGTTCCAGCCACGCCAGACCGATGTCCCGTTTCATGTGGCTGATGCTGTCGCCGCCGGGCGCGTCGTAGAAAAGTGCCAGCCGCTTTCCCACCTTCACCACGGACGGCATGCCGATACACTCCTGCGACCACGAACAGTTCCGCCCGTCCAGCACCACCGCCTTGTTCTTGGGGTCCCAATGGTTCAAATATTTGCTCCAGTAAACCCAGACCGCGTCGGTAAACTCCTGCTTGCGCCCGTTGATGCCGATGTGGTTCGTGAACAGAAACCAGGTTTTGTTTTTCGGCTCATAGTAAAGCGAACTGTTTTCAATCTGCTCCGCCAGCGGCACGATGGGCTCGGGCGAAACCGTCCACGGTCCGTCCAAATTTTTGGCGCGGGCAATCCCGAGCGTGCGCTTGATCTGCGGCCCCGGAGTGGAGGCGCTGAAGAACATCAGAAATTCGCCTTTGTGTTTCACGATGTGGCCGGGGCTGGCCGTGGCGGAATAGTAAGTCCCCGGCTGCGCGGTGAAGGGCGCCGCCGCATATTGTTTCTCCCACGGCCCCGCCGGCGAAAGACTCCGCGCCTTGAGCGTCAGATACGGAAACGAGGGAACATAATCCGGCGCACGGGTCGCGTTGGGCGTGCCCAGGTAAAACATGTGCCACCATTTGCCATCGCGGATCACCCACGGCGAGGAGGCGCTGGCGGAATCCAAACTTCCCGGCTGACCGAAGTCGAGAATGTCTCCCTGTTTGTCCCAATGCACCAAGTCCTTGCTCGTGGCCAGGCTGGCGAGCCAACCCTTCGGCCCCGCAGCATCGTAGTGCAGATAATAAATGCCTTGGTCTTCAAACACGATGGCCTCGCGGGCGCCCAACCGATCGCAATCCCCCGGCCCGCCGCCGTGCTTCAGGACGACACCCTGGTCTTTGGCTTCAAGGCGCAGCCCAGCCTGCGGCCGGCCGTCCACATAGGTGATTGGCGGAACGGCAAACGCCGCTTGTGTCAGACAAATCACGGCAACAGTGACAAATAATTTCTGTTTCATTTTGTTCCTTCCTGAAACGCGACCGGCCCTAGCGTCACGGATTTCAAGCGCATGTGCGCGGTCGGATTGCTGGCGGGCAAGGCATACAGCCGCAACTGCGTGATGATCCCGCGATACTCCGGGGATGCGCCCAAGTTGAATTGGTAACGCCGAAATTGTCCGTCTGGTATCACCGGGAAACTGTGCGCCAGCGTCGGGACAAAGCCCTGCTCCTTGTCCGGGTCCAGCTTTCGCCACATCACCATGACATTGCTCCGACCTGTGGAGAATGCCGCTTCGACGGTGAGCTGCGGCGCGTCATCCGCGCGGATGAAGAACTCGGGGCTGACGATATGCGGGTCTTTCCCCGCCGACCGCACGTCCAGTTCCCCGCGCACCGGCCAGCCTTGGTCGGACGCGTCCCCGTAATGCCAGCCCTGCCGGTCGTGCGTGAACTCATACGCCAGCGGCGCGGGCCGCGCCGCGCGGCGATAAACCCGGGAGCGGATTTCCTCCACCGTGCCGAGAATCAGTTCGTAGTGGTAATCGTAAACGATGTTGTGATCGAGAATCTCGAGCCGGTTGGGCGCGATGTAGCCCGTGGGCGAATCCAGCGGCCCGCCCACTCCGGGGCGACCGGCAAAACCGCCGCTGAAAGCGAACGCGTCCGGATTCCACACGCCCAGCCCCCAGCCCGCATCGTTGACTTCCGCCGCCCAGTTCTCGGTCGCCGTCCAGTGGGCCCAATGATTGTTGACGAGCTGTGCATCAATCTTCGTGAGCGCGTCGCCGGTGAAAGGTTTGTCGCCGCGATACGTCATCAGCCGGTGAAACGGCGCGTTGACATACACCGCCGGCAGCTCCTGCCCGCGGGCGCGGTAGGGCGTGTGGTCGGGCCGAAGATTCGTGACCCGGCAGCGCGCCTTGACCGCCGGGCCGTCGAGCTCGCGCCACCCCTCGCATTCGCACTCGCCGGGAACATTTTTCAACGGCCAGTGCATCGGGATGAGCCTGGTGTAAAGCGTGCGCCCGGTGTTCGTGTGTTGCAGCACCTGCGATTTGAAGCCGTAGGCATCGCCGGTCTGGATGGGATTCCAGCCGATGAAATGCCAGTTCGTGGACATCATCGTGCCGGGCGGATTGAACGGCACCGGGCCGGAATAATACGAAAGCTGCACCTGCCGCCCCCAATCGTGGCTGTTGATAACGTTGAGTTCGTGATTGGTGGCCGGCGCGAGATAGGTGATCGCGCCGCCGAGGTTGAGATCAACGCCGAGGCGGATGCTTTCGTTCCCGATGTAGCTCATGCGCGGCACATGGGCCTTTCGGAGCGCCGCAGGCTTTTCGACGGCGGTGAATCCAACCGAAGGCCAAACCATCAGGAATGCCCCGATGATGGCGGGAACAAATTTGTGCACGGGGAAGCCAAGGTGCCCGCAGCGGTGAAATGGCAGTGTCCGGCAACGCATTCAACAATGGCGCGGATCACCGATCCACAACGACGATTTGGTGGGTGACGGGGTCAATGGCGAATTTCTTCCCGGCAGGCGGCGTGGGAAACGGGCGGCCCTTGAAGGCGGGAACATTGGTCAGTTCCTCCACCGTTCGGGGAGCGCCCACCAGCGACGTCGACATCATACTCACCACCCGATTCAATTCCGCCAGCGTCACTTCATTCTTCGGCGCGGAAGCCTTGCCGCAACCGGTGATTCCGAGCGCGCAAAACCCCAGCGTCAGGATTGTTACCGGCAGCAACTTGATTGAGTTTTTCATGCGAGAATTTGTTACCTGAACCCATGCGTCATAGTTCCGGCAGCTTAATGGCGCATGGCCCACCAGGCGGCATCGGGCTGGGGAGTGTTTGCACCTGTGGCTGTGTAGTAATTGTAACCCGCCTTGCTGTTTTTCATCGCCTCGGCGTGACCGTCGGCAAATCCAAAGTTGCACCGCTGGTTATGCCGGGGAAGTGAGCGGGCAGGCGTGCCGTTATCGCCGCTGGAATAACTGCCATCGCTGGGGACGCGAAAATAACTGCAACCCCCGCC
>JAPLTZ010000009.1 GCA_026397895.1 Verrucomicrobiota bacterium
CGCCGCCGACGTTGCAGACCTTGCGGACGGGGTAGCCCATGTTGATGTCCACGCTGGCGACGCCGAGGGTTTCGAGGAACGCGGCGGCATCGCGCATCTCCTCCGGCACACTGCCGAAGAGCTGCACGGCGAGCGGCGCGTCGGCGGGGCGGGTTTCGATGAGCTTGAAGGCCTTGGGGTTTTTCTCCAGCAGCGAGCGGGCGTTGACGAGGTCGGTGGTGCAGAGGCCCACGCCGCCGATCTCGCGCACGACGAGGCGGAACGGCAGGTTGGTGTAACCCGCCAGCGGCGATAGAAACAGATTGGATTCGAGTTGGAGCGAACCGATGCGCACGCGGCGAGATTAGCGCAAAGGCGCAAAGGCGCAAAGACGCGAAGGGAAACAATTTTCTTCGTGTCCATTCGTATCCCTTCGTGGTTTAATACCGGCGTTCAGCAGCCGTCATAAACTTGGGCGGCGGTTAAAGCTGACAACGTCTTGTAAGGCTACCAATGGATTGGAACAGACACAGGCAACAAACACCTTCCGCCTTCACTCTGATTGAGCTGCTGGTGGTCATTGCCATCATTGCCATTCTGCATGAACAATGTGCGGCAATTGAACATGGCGTGGGTTCTTTATGCCGGCGACAACCAAGATTGCGTGGCCTCCAATCCGCCCTACTCTCCTGCGGGCAGTTGGGTGCTGGGCACCGAGAACTGGAGCGGGGGCAACACCGAAAACACAAATCGGAATCTGATAATGCAAGGCGTGGTGTTCCCTTACGCCAAAAACACGGCCATCTACCATTGTCCTGCGGACAGCAGCGCCATTCCCGCTTTGGGCGACCGGGTGCGAAGCGTTGCGCAGAATGCCTTTGTTGGTTCAACGCCGTTTCCCGGCAGCGCCTACAAAAATTTCCTGCGGATGCAGGATTTCGGGACGCCTTCCATGATCTTCACTTTCTTGGAAGAACATCCTGACAGCATCAACGACGGCTGGTTTCTTCCCGTGACTGCGCCCGGAGGAACCAGCCAATGGCTCGACCTGCCCGCCTCCTATCACAACGGCATCTGCAACTTCGCCTTCGCTGACGGTCACGTTGAAATGCACAAATGGAGAGATGCCAGCACTAGGAAACCCATAACGAAGCAATATCGTCAGGGATTGCCCTTTTCTCCTGCCAATCCGGGTGGAGACCTTAACTGGCTTTTGCAACGCCTGTCTCCCTACCAATAAGAGCAAAATCTTCGTGTCCATCCGCAGCCATTCGTGGTTTAATCGCCCGGCACAATGAACGACTGGAACATTCAATCCCGCGCCCACGCCTGCGAGTCGTGCGCGCAACCTTTCACCGACAAGCAGCCGTATCACACGGTGCTGATCGAGGAACCCGCCGAGTTGCGCCGCACCGACATCTGCGAGCCGTGCTGGCAGAAAAATTTCAGCGCCACCGCCGCGCAGCAGAAAAATTTCATCTCGCACTGGCAGGGCGTCTATCTCGCGCCGCCCGCGCAGCCGGTGGACGCGATCCAAAAGGAAAACGCCGAGACGCTCCTGCGCAAGCTCATCGAGCTGAACGACCCGAAACACATCCCCGCCGGCTATATTCTCGCCGTGATGCTCGAACGCAAACGCATCCTCAAAGTGAAGGAGCAGTTGCAACGCGACGGCCACCGCGTCTTTGTTTACGAGCAGCCCAAGACCGGCGACATCTTCACCATCGTCGACCCCGCGCTGCGCCTCGACCAGCTTGAGCAGGTGCAGCACGACGTTGCCGCGCTGCTCGAACACGGGTTCAATCCGCCGCCGCCCGCCGAAGCGCCAGCGCCGGCGCAAACAGAAACCGCGCCCGCCGAACCCGCCGCGCAGGCCTGAAGTGAATTCCTGTGGCTGACCTCGCCGCATTCCAACAACGCCTCGGATACCAGTTCCGCGATGAAGGCTTGTTGCGCCTCGCACTCACGCATCCGTCCATCGCGCACGATCCTGGCCAACTCGTGCCCACGCCGACACACCAGCGCCTGGAATTTCTCGGCGACGCCGTCTTGCAACTCGCGCTCACGCATGAACTTTTCTCCCGCTTCGCCGCGTTCGGCGAAGGCCCGCTCACCAAGAGCCGCGCCAAACTCGTGAACGCCCGCTCGCTCGCCGCGCAGGCCCGCGCCCTTTGCCTCGGCGAACAATTGATTCTCGGCCGCGGCGAGGAAAAATCCGGCGGCCGCGACCGCACCTCCGGCCTCGCCGCCGCCTACGAGGCGCTGCTCGGCGCGATTTACCTCGACGGCGGGCTGGAAGCCGCACGCGAATTCATCGTCCGCGAATTCCAGTCCCCGCTCGCCGAACTTTCCGCCGAGCCGACCATTGAAAATCCCAAGGGCGAGTTGCAGGAACTCCTGCAAGCCACCTCGCCCGAAGCGCCGCGCTACGAAGTCACCGCCGCCACCGGCCCCGACCACAGCCGCGAATTCGAATGCCGCGTCACCCACGCCGGTGTGGAACTCGCCCGTGGGCGTGGCGGCAAGGTCTCCTTCACTCACCTGATCGGCTACGCAGTCATTCGCGCACTGCGCGATGTGGAGGCCATGAACTACGCCTACACCGAGGTCGAAGGAAAGCCCGCCGTGGTGCGCAACGCGACGGTGAACCTCGGCCTGGCCATCGATATCGC
>JAPLTZ010000136.1:0-25519 GCA_026397895.1 Verrucomicrobiota bacterium
AGCTCGAACCCGTCGTGGCGGATGGCGGCGAACTCATCATCTACGCGCCGCACGTCACGGAGATTTCGGTCACGCACGGCAAGGTCATCGAAGAGATCGGCTACCACTGCCGCGATTATTTCCTCCAGCAGTGGGACAAGTTCAAGCATCACCCGTGGGGCGTGCTGGCGCACAGCACACACGTGCGCGGCATCGGCAGGATGGAGAACGGCGTCGAGCAGTGCCGCATCCGCGTCACGCTGGCGACCGGCATTCCCGAAGCCGTCTGCAAGCAGATCAACCTCGGCTACCGCGACCCGAAGAGCATCAACCTCGATGACTTTGCCAACCGCGAGGACGAAGGCGTTTTGCTCGTGCGCAAGGCCGGGGAGATGCTCTATCATCTGAAGCAGCCGCCCCGGTGGGCGGGAGGAAAGAGCTGATTTCGATTGACCGGGATTTGAGAGGCTTTACAAAGCTGGGTCGGCGGCGGCAATTTTCAACATGACTACGAACCTCAACCAATCGGAAACCGGCACCATCCGCCGGCTCCCGCACCCGCAGGAAGCGGCGCGCATGAACACGGCGGAACTGCGGGCGGCGTTCCTTGTCCCCGCGCTTTATGCGCCCGGTCAGATTCAACTGCGCTTCACCGACCTCGACCGGTTCGTCGTGGGCGGCGCAGTTCCGACGGCAAAGCCGTTGCCGCTGGAGAACCACCGGGAAACGGGCCGCAGCTTTTTCCTGGAACGGCGCGAACTCGGTGCCATCAATACCGGCGGCTCCGGCACAGTCACCGTGGACGGGAAAAGCTTTGCCGTCGAAACCGAAGCCTGCATCTACGTCGGCAGGGGCGCGAAGGAAGTGGCATTCGCCAGCGACGACGCGAAGCACCCGGCGAAGTTTTTCATCTTGAGCTGCCCCGCGCATGCGACGTTCCCCACCGCCGTCGCGACCGCGAAGGAGGCGAACACCATTCCGCTCGGCACACCGGCGGCGGCGAACCAGCGCGTCATCCGTCAATACATCCACGAGAAAGGCATTCCCAGCTGCCAGCTCGTGATGGGCTACACGGAACTGGCCGAGGGCAGCGTGTGGAACACCTTCCCGCCACACACGCACAACCGCCGGACGGAAGTCTATTTCTATTTCAACCTCGGCGAGCGCGTGCTGGCGCATTTCATGGGCGAGCCGCAGGCCACGCGACATCTGTTCCTGCACAACGAGGAGGCCGTGCTGTCGCCCGCGTGGTCCATCCACTGCGGCTGCGGGCAGGGGAACTACAAATTCATCTGGGGCATGGCCGGCGAGAACCAGCGCTTCGACGACATGGACGCGGTGAAGCCCTTGGATTTGCGGTGAACAAAGTCATGAAATCATTTGCGGGCAAAGTCATCGTGGTGACCGGCGCGAGCCGGGGCATCGGCCAGGCTATCTGCGCGGCGTTCGGTCAGCAGGCCGCGACTGTCGTGGGCGTCGCCCGCAGCGACCTCGCCGATACCGGCGCAAAGGTGCAGGCCGCCGGCGGAAAATTTATGGCGGTCAAAGCCGACTTGAGTTCCGGCACGCAGGCGGAGGCGCAGGCACTCGTCGCGCAAATCCTCGCGCAAACCGGGCGCATTGACGGCCTCGTGAACAACGCAGGCATCATCCGCCGCGCGCCGGCGGTGGATTTTTCCGAGGCGGACTGGAACGAAGTCCTCCGCGTCAATCTGAGCAGCCCGTTTTTCCTCACGCAGGCGGTGGCGAAATGGTGGCTCACCGGCGGGCGCGAGCATTCGCCAGCCACCGCGCGGCTGAAAATCGTGAACGTGGCGTCGCTGCTGACGTTTCAGGGCGGCATCACCGTGCCGGCCTACGCGGCGAGCAAGCACGGCATCGCGGGCATCACCAAGGCGCTGGCGAACGAGTGGGCGCAGGAGCGCATCAACGTGAACGCCGTCGCCCCCGGCTACATCGCCACGGAGAACACGGACGCGCTGCGCGCGGACGCCGGGCGCAACGCGGCGATTCTGGCGCGCATCCCCGAAGGCCGCTGGGGCGTGCCGGAGGACATTGCGGGCGGCATTGTTTTTTTGAGTTCCGCCGAAGCGGATTATTTGAACGGCACCATCCTGAACATTGACGGCGGTTGGCTGGCGCGCTGACTCCGAACCCTAAATGCCGGTTTTTCAGATCGGTTTTGCCGACTCGCACAGGCCGATGAAAGTTTCCTCCGCCAGATTGAGCCGCTTGCCGTGCCAATGGAGGATGCCCCAGCGGCGTTGCAATTTGCGGCGGCCCAGCGGCAGCGCGACGAGCGAGCCTTCCTCGAGTTCCTTGCGCGCGATCCACGGCGCGAGAATGCTCACTCCCAGGTCCAGCTTCACCAGTTCCTTGGTCGCCTCCATGCTGCCGAGTTCGATCACGGTGTTGAGCGCCATGTCCTCGCGCCGGAAATATTCCTCGATCAGCCGGAAGGTGACGCTCTTTTTGTTGTAGAGGATGTAGTTCTGCTGCGGAATTTTCGCGCGCTCGACCTGCCGCGACTTCGCCCACGGATGCCGCGCGCTGACGAGGAACAGCAGTTCGTCCGTGAACAGCGGGTGAAAGTCCAGTTGCGGCTCGCGGTTCGTCTCCAGCGTGAGCGCCAGATCAATCCTGTGCCGCAACAGCGCCGCCACCAGCTCCGGCGTGTCGCGCCGCAGCCGCCCGCGCCCCCACTTGCCGAGGTGACCCAGCGACTCACGGGCGTTTTCCATCTCCTGCAAAATCTTTGCGGAATGATGCAAAAGCTGTTCGCCCGCCTGCGTCAGCGCGATTTTTTTGCCCAGCCTGTGCAAAAGCCGACAGCCCACGTCGCGCTCCAGCGCCTTCATCGAGTGGCTGATGCCGGATTGGGTGAGGTGCAGCTCCCGCGCGGTCTGCGTGAAACTGCCCGTGCGGGCCAGCGCGCAAAAGGCCCGGAGCTGCCGGCTGTCGAGCGGTGTCTTCATGTATGAATCCAATTCATCAATCTCATGCGAATTACGTTTAGCAATCATTGCGCCAAAAACGGGAAGTGGCACACGCATCGCTAAAGCCTCACGCGGCGGAGAAAACCGCCGGCTGTGATAAAAAATATCCAAACCATCAATCTGACCGCGCCGCGCAAGGCGCTCCGGCTCGGCTTCGTGCCGCTGACCGACTGCGCGCCGCTGGTCGTCGCGCGCGAGCTCGGCCTGTTCCGCAAATACGGATTGAATGTCGTGCTGCACCGCGAGCTTGGCTGGGCCGCCATCCGCGACAAGATCATCACCGGCGAACTCGACGCCGCGCAGGCCGTGGCCGGCATGCCGTTCGCCGCCACGCTCGGCCTCGGCTCGGCGCGTTGCGAGTGCGTGACCGGCCTCGTGCTGAACCTCCACGGCAACGCCATCACCCTTTCCAACGAACTGTGGCGGCACGGCGTGCGCGACGCCGCCACACTCCGCGAGTTCATCCACGCCAAGCATTACGAGCATCGGCTCACCTTCGGCGTCGTGTTCCTGTTTTCCTCGCACCACTTTCTCCTGCGCGACTGGCTGACGGCGGCGGGCATCAATCCCGACAAGGACGTGCGCATCGTGGTCGTGCCGCCGCCGCAGATGCCGGGCGCGTTGCAGGCGGGACACATTGACGGCTGCTGCGTGGGCGAACCGTGGAACTCCGTCGCCGTGCAATCCCGCGCCGGCTGGGTCGCCGCCACCAGCGCCGAACTCGCCCCCGATCATCCCGAAAAAATCCTGACCGTGCGCCGCGACTTCGCCGAGCATTGCGCCGACGAACACGAGGCGCTCATCGCCGCGCTGCTCGCCGCCTGCGAGTTCTGCGACGCCCCGGAGAACCACGCCACCGTGTTGGAAATGCTTTCGCGCCGGGAATTCCTCGACCGCGCGCCCGCCATGCTGCGGCCCGGCCTCACGGGCGAATTTGATTTCGGCCACGGCCAGACACGGCAGGTGCAGGATTTTGTCACGTTCCACCGCGACGACGCGAACGAGCCTTCCGCCGACAAGGCCGCCTGGGTCATCCGCCATCTGCGCGCCGCCAATCTGGCCACGCCCGCCGAGCTGACGCCCTCGCTCGCCCGCTCCGTTTTCCGCTGCGACATCTACGACCGCGCCTGTGCTCTTCGCACTTCAATCCAAACCAACCATGAAAACAAAACCAATGAATCAAAACTCGTTCTCGCCTGAACTCACCCGCCGCGCCTTCCTCGGCAAAGCCGTCAAAGGTGCCACCCTCACCGCGCTCTTCGCCGGCCTGCCCAAAGGCTGGGTCGGCACGGCCTACGCCAGCGACGCGCCGGAAACGGCGGCGCTGAACTTCGGCATGATCGCGCTGACCGACTGCTCGCCCATCGTCATCGCGCACGAGAAAGGGCTGTTCAAAAAATACGGCATCAATTCCACCGTCACCAAGGGCGCGAACTGGGCGGCCATCCGCGACAACCTTTCCACCGGCACGATCCAGGCCACACACATGCTCCTCGGCATGCCGCTCGCCTCCACGATGGGGCTGGCCGGGTCGCCGAAGAAGCCGATGATCATCCCGTGGCTGATGAACCGCAACGGCCAGGCCATCTCACTCAAGACCGAGTGGAAGGGCAAGGTCGGCGCGGACCCGAAAGCCATCAAGCCGTTCGTCGAGTCGGCCAAGAAGCTCGGCGAGCCGCTGACGTTCGCGATGACGTTCCCGCCGGGCACGCACGCGATGTGGATGCGGTATTACCTCGCCGCCGGCGGCATCAACCCGGACAAGGACATCTCACTCATCGTCGTGCCCCCCGCGCAAATGGTGAGCAACATGAAGATCGGCAAGATGGACGGCTTCTGCGTGGGCGAGCCGTGGAACGCCCGCGCCATCGCGGACGGCATCGGCTTCACCTCCGTCACCACGCAGGACATGTGGAAGGATCACCCGGAAAAAGTCTGCGCGTTCCTCGCCGAATTCGCCGACAAGAACCCCAAGACCGTCAAGGCCGTCCTCAAGGCGTTGCATGAAGCGAGCGTGTGGCTCGACGACATGGGCAACCGCCCCGAGCAATGCGACCTCGTCAGCAAGCCGACCTACATCAACTGCGACGCCAAGACCATTCTCGGCCGGCTGCAAGGCCACTGCGATTACGGCGACGGGCGCAAGGTGGAAGACGAGTTCTACATGCACTTCAGCAAGCGCAACTGCAACTATCCGCAGCCGAAATTCGCCAAGTGGTTTCTCGCGCAATACCGCCGCTGGGGCCTGGTCAGCGGCGCGCCGGACTATGAGGGCGTCGCCAAGCAGGTCATGCGCACCGACATCTACGAGGAGGCGATGAAGGAAATCGGCTACGCGCACGGCGGCCTGAACAACGACGCCGAAACCTTGTTCGACGGCGCGACCTTCGATCCCAAGGGCGATCTGGAGGCGTATGCGAAAAGTTTTGCCGTCAATTCTGTGAAAGGTTGAGCAGCTACAAGACCCATGCGTCGCATAAGTCCTATGCGACGCATGGGAAACATACAACACATGAAAGAAGACAACTTCCTGAAAAAAATTGATTGGCTCATTCTCCCGCTGCTCGGCATGGGCGTGGTGGTGCTGCTCTGGCAGGTGTCCAGCGCGACGTCGGCGAAGGAGCTGCCCTCGCCCGCCAAAACGTGGGCGTCGAGCAAAGATTACATCCTCAAGCCGTTTGAAAAACGCGGCGAGATGGATCAGGGAATCCTGCGGTTCACCTGGTATTCGCTCGTCCTCGTCGCCAAAGGCTACGCCCTCGCGCTTATCATCGGCACGCCCATCGGATTCTTCCTCGGCCTGTCGAAGATGTTCACGAAGACGTTCGATCCCATCATCCAAATCCTGCGCCCCGTGTCGCCGCTGGCGTGGTTGCCGCTGGGTCTGGTGCTGTTCGTCAGCGCCGGCAAGAATGCCTCCGAGCTGGGCGCGCTGTTCACCATCGCCGTCTGCGCGATGTGGCCCACCGTGCTGAACACCGCCGTCGGCGTGCGCGCCATCCCGCAGGATTATCTCAACGTGGCGAAGGTGCTGAAGCTCTCGCGCACCAAGACGCTGTTCAAGGTGCTGATTCCCGCGACGCTGCCCTACATGTTCACCGGCTTCCGCTTGAGCCTCGGCATCGCGTGGCTGGTCATCGTCGCGGCGGAGATGCTCACGGGCCGGCCCGGCGTGGGCGGCTTTTTGTGGCAGGAATACAACGCACTCATCTACGAGCACATCATTCTTTGCATCATCACCATTGGCGTCGTGGGCTTCGTCCTCGACCGGCTGATGAGCGTCGTCGAACGCCGGTTCAAAACCGCGTGATATGGCCTACCTCGAATTAAAAAACGTCTCAAAAAGCTTCGGCGGCGCGCAAGTGCTCAAGGACATCAACCTGTCCGTCGAGAAAGGCGAGTTCGTCGCCATCGTTGGCTTCTCAGGCGCGGGCAAGACCACGCTCATCTCGCTCATCGCGGGGTTGCTCCAGCCCGACAGCGGCGCGATGACGCTGAACGATCTCGAAATCACCGCCCCCGGCCCGGACCGCGGCATCGTGTTCCAGAATTATTCCCTGCTCCCGTGGCTGACGGTTTACGAAAACATCCTCCTCGCCGTGGAAGCCGTGAACCCGAACTGGTCGGCGGACAAGAAAAAGGAGCATGTCGAAAAATACATCGCCATGGTGAACCTCACACCCGCGCGCGACAAAAAACCCGGCGAACTTTCCGGCGGCATGAGGCAGCGGGTTTCGGTGGCGCGCGCGCTGGCCATGAACCCGCAGATTCTCCTGCTCGACGAACCGCTCTCCGCCCTCGACGCGCTGACCCGCGCCACGTTGCAGGACGAAATCTCCCGCATCTGGTCGGAAGACCGCAAGACCGTCGTGCTCATCACGAACGACCCCGACGAGGGGATTTACCTCGCCGACCGCATCATCCCGCTCACCGCCGGGCCGGGCGCGACGCTCGGGCCGAGTTTCACGGTGGAGATTCCGCGCCCGCGTGACCGCAAGGCCATCAACCATTATCCCGCGTTCAAGAAACTGCGCCGCGACATCGTGGAGTTCATGCTGAATTCCCGGACCCACCGCGCCGCCGCCGTCACGCGCAAACTGACTTTGCCCGACATCGAGCCGGAAGATTTGAATATCCCCCGCACCATGACCGGCTGGCGCACGACGCCCATCCGCAAGCGCGAGGTCGAAAACGTCAGCGTGGAGGTCAACTCATGAACCACTACGTCGAACTCTCCCAGCTCGCGAAGGTTTATCCGACGCCGCGCGGCCCGGCGGTCATCGTCAAGGATTTCAACCTGAAGATCCAGAAGGGCGAGTTCGTCACGCTCATCGGTCATTCCGGCTGCGGCAAATCCACCGAACGTCATGCTCGGCGTGGATCAGGTTTTTTTCACCGCCAGCAAACTGGAGCGGCGCGAGATTGTGGAATACTACCTCACCGTCGTCGGCCTCGGCGACGCGATGCACAAAAAGCCCGCCGAACTTTCCCAAGGCATGCGCCAGCGCGTCGGCATCGCCCGCGCGTTCGCGCTCAAGCCCAAGATGCTGCTGCTCGACGAACCGTTCGGCATGCTTGATTCGCTCACGCGCTACGAACTCCAGCAGGTGCTCATCGAACTCTGGCGCAAGAACAAGATCACCGCGCTCATGGTCCCGCACGACGTGGACGAGGCGCTGTTCCTGAGCGACCGCGTCGTCTGCATGACCGACGGCCCGGAGGCGGAGGTCGGCGACATCCTCGCCGTGAATTTCCCGCGCCCGCGCGAGCGCAAGGCCGTGATGGAGCATCCCGATTACTACCCGTTGCGCGAGCATCTCATCGAGTTCCTCGAAATCCACGCGCACAAAAAAACTGCCGCCAATAAATCCACGCCGCCCGCGCCGCCCCTCCGGCACGCTCCGCCCCAACCCGTTTTGTCCGGCCAACCCTGACTCAACCAACCAACCTGAAACTGAAAACAAACTCATGAAATCAAACCTCCGCCTCCTCTCCGCCGGCGCGCTCGTGCTCGCCGCCGCCAACACCATCTACGCCCAATACGCGCCGCCGGCGCTGACGCCGCCGTTCCCGGGCTTCCTCAACGAATATCTCCGCCAGAAAAATCCCTACGCCAACCAGTGGGACCTCGGCGGCGACGCGCGCCTGCGCTACGAGGTCAAGGACGGCTTCGGCATGCCCGGCGTCGCCGGCTCGGTGGATTTCCGCGGCCACGGCGCGGACGTGGAGAACGATTACCTGCTGACGAAAATCAAATTCCACGCCGGCTACACCGACAAATGGTGGGGCGTCTATGCCGAGGGCCGCAGCAGTCTCGCCAACAGCGACGAACGCTTCGCCTATTTCGCCAACCCGCTGCCCGCCGGCACGAAAAACCGCCTCGGCGAAGGCCCGGAGTCGGACACGATTGACCTGCACCAGGCCTACGTCACCGTCGGCAACCACAAGGAATTCCCGCTCTCCGTCAAAGTCGGCCGCCAGGAAATGAGCTACGGCGAGGAGCGGCTCGTCGGCGCGTTCGCGTGGAACAACATCGGCCGCGTGTTCGACGCCGTGAAAGTCCGCTGGCAGAACGAATGGTTCGGCGCGGACTTCTTCACCTCGCGCGTCGTGATCCCGCACGACGGCACCTTCAACAACTACAACTACGACGACCTGTTCTCCGGCGTCTATGCCACCAGCACGAAAGTGCCGAAGCACACCCTCGAAGCGTATTTCCTCGCGCGCAATGCCTCCACCCACGCGCTCGCCGCCGAGACCAGCCCGGAGTTTCCCCAGCCCAGCAAACGCGACATCTACACCATCGGCGGCCGCCTCAAATCCAAGCCCGGCGAAATCGGCAACTGGGATTACACCATCGAAGGCGCGTATCAGTTCGGTGATTTCCGCGACACCCGCCTCCCGGGCGGCGTCGCCAACGCCCCGATGCTCGATCAGGACGCGTTCATGGTCGTGCTGCAAGGCGGCTACACCTTCGCCGACACCTGGGGCACGCCGCGCCTCGGCCTCGAATACGATTACGCCTCCGGCGACAGCAACGCCACCGACGGCAAACACGGCACCTTCGAAAACCTGTTCCCCACGAACCACAAATTCTACGGCTACATGGATTTTGTCTCGCTGCAAAACATCCACGACCTGCGCGCCCTCTTCACCCTCAAGCCCTCACCCAAGGTCAGCATCGCCGTCGAAGGCCACGGCTTCTGGCTCGCCGACACGCACGACAACTTCTACAACGTCGGCGGCGCCCCGCGCGGCGGCACGACCCTGGCCAGCAACGTCGGCACGGGCGGCGGCTACGGCGTCAACCCCACCTACGGCAACTACGTCGGCTCGGAACTCGATGTCATCGTCGGCGTCGCCGTCACCCGGTTCGCCACGCTCGAAGTCGGCTACGGCCACTTCTTCGTCGGCGATTACATCAACCAGTCCCTCGCCAGCGCCGCGTTCGGCTCGAAGGACGCGGACTATGTGTATCTCCAGACCTCGTTCAAATTCTGAAGATGGAGACCGCCGTCAAAACCGTCTGCCCCTACTGCGGCGTTGGTTGCGGCCTCGTGGCGAAAATCCGCGATGGCCGCATCACCGGCGTCAGCGGCGACAAGGAACATCCCTCGTCGCTCGGCGGCATCTGTCCGAAAGGCGCGCAAGTCGGCGAGATCGTCGCCACGCCGAACCGTCTCCGGCACGCGCAGCTCCGCGCCACGAACACCGTGCCGTTCACGCACGTCAGCCTGGATCGCGCGCTGTCGCACGTCGCGCTGCGCTTCCGCGAAATCATCCAGCGCCACGGACCGGACGCCGTGGCGTTCTACGTTTCCGGCCAGATCACGACCGAGGCGCAATACGTTTTCAACAAGCTCGCCAAGGGCGCGCTCGGCACCAACAACATTGACGCCAACTCGCGGCTCTGCATGGCCAGCGCCGTGAGCGCCTACAAGCTCGCGCTCGGCGCGGACGCCCCGCCGACGTGCTACGACGACATCGAGCTTGCCGAGTGCATCTTCATCGTCGGCGCGAACATGGCCGAGTGCCATCCTGTGCTGTGGCAGCGCGTCAAGCGCCGCGCCGCGCGCAAGCGCGTCCGCATCATCGTCGTGGACCCGCGGCGCACGCCGACCGCCGAGGGTGCGGACCTGCACCTGCCCATCGCGCCCGGCACGGACGTGGCCCTGCTCAACGCCATGCTCCACGTCCTCATCGCGCAAGGCTGGGTGAGCGAGAAATTCATCCGCGCGCACACCGACAACTGGGAATCCGTCCGCCAGATTGCCGAAGCCTGGCCCCCGTCGCGCGCTGCGAAAGTCTGCGGCATTGACGAACAACTCATTCATCGCGCCGCGTTCTGGTTCGGGCAGGCCGCCGAGTCCTTGAGCTTTTGGGCGATGGGCACGAACCAAAGCACCAGCGGCGTTGCGAACAATCTCGCCCTCATCAACCTCCACCTCGCCACCGGCAAGATCGGCCGCCCCGGCAGCGGGCCGTTCTCGCTCACCGGCCAGCCGAACGCGATGGGCGGTCGCGAAGTCGGCTACATGAGTGGCCTGCTTCCCGGCCATCGTGACGTGACGAACGCGAAACACCGCGAGGACATCGCCCGCATCTGGGGCGTGCCGAAAAGGAAAATCCAACCCACGCCCGGCCTCGACGCCGTGGGCATGTTCGAGGCGCTCGAAGCCGGCGACGTGAAAGCCCTCTGGGTTGTCGGCTGCAACCCGCTCGCCTCGATGCCCAACGCGAACCAGACCCGCCGCGCGCTCGAACGCGCCGAGCTGCTCGTCGTGCAGGATTGTTATCACCCGACCGAAACCACGCAGCTCGCGCACGTCCTGTTGCCCGCCGCGATGAGCTTGGAAGTCGAAGGCACGATGACCAATTCCGAGCGCCGCGTGAGCCTCATGCAGCCGTGCGTTCCGCCGCCCGGCGACGCGCGGCCCGATTGGGAGATCGGCGCGCGCTTCGCCGCCATGCTGGGCTTCGAGTCGCAATTTTCCTTCGCTAGCGCCAGCGATGTCTTCGAGGAACACAAGCAATGCTGCGCCGACGTTTACGCGCTCCAGATGAACGGCATCAGCTACAAACGTCTGCGCCGCCACGCCGTGCAATGGCCGTGCCCGCCCGGCGTCAGCCACGGCGTCGCGCGCCGGTATCGCAATAAAGTTTTCGCCACGCCGAACGGCCACGCGCAGTTCCAGCCCGTGGATTTCCGCCCGCCCGCCGATGCGCTCACGCCGCGCTTTCCGCTCGTGCTGAACACCGGCCGCCGCGCGAGCCAATGGCACACCCGCACCAAGACCGGCCACGTCGCGAAGCTGAACCAGGCCAACCCCGCACCCTTCATCGCCGCGCACCCCGACGACGCCACCCCGCTCGGCCTCAAGGACGGCGACGCCGTGCGCCTCGTCTCGCGTCGCGGCTTCGCGCGCTCCACGCTGCGCCTCGACGACGGCTTGCGCCCCGGCACGCTGTTCATGTCGTTTCACTGGGGGCAACTCCACGACGAACACGGCTGCGCCAACGCCGTCACGCACGGCGAATACGATCCCATCTCGCGCCAGCCGGAACTGAAATTCAGCGCCGTGCGCCTGGAAAAAATTTCATGACGCCGATCCCATTCATCCCCGAAACCGCCCCGTTCACCGCCGAGCAACGCGCGTGGCTCAACGGCTTCCTCGCCGGGCTTCTCGCGCAGACGCCGCCCGCGCCGCAGACCAATAACGTGCCCGCCGCCGCCGACGACGAGCCGCTGCTCGTGCTCTTCGGCTCGCAGACCGGCAGCGCGGAGGGGCTGGCCAAACGCATCGCCAAGGAAGCGCCGTTGCGCGGCTTCGCGCCCAAGCTCGCCGCGCTGAACGATTTTGAATCCGCCGGTTTCGCCAGCGCGGGCAAGGCCGTCATCATCAGCAGCACCTGGGGCGACGGCGAGCCGCCGGACAACGCCGTGAATTTCTGGAGCTGGCTCGCCGCCGACTCCGCGCCGCGCCTGGAGAACCTGCGTTTCGCCGTCCTCGGTCTCGGCGACAAAAACTATTCCGACTTCTGCGGCGCATCCAAGAAGTTCGACGCCCGCCTCGAAGCCCTCGGCGCGAAACGCCTCGTCCCCCGCGCCGAGTGCGACGTGGATTACGAGACGGCGGCGGTGGGTTGGATTGATGGCCTTTGGGAAAAGCTGGGCGGCGGCGGAGCGCCGAGCAACGCCTCGGCCAGTTTCGTTGGAGTTCAAGCTTCAGCTTGTTCGGGGGACACGCTAAAGCGTGAACTCCAACGCGCCGAATCGGAGTTTGGCGCTCCGCCCTGCGCCGTCCTCACCTCGCAGGGCCGCACGTTCCCGGTGGACATCGAATATCTCCCGCACCGACTCGGCGCGAACCCGCCGCCGCCGTGGGAGCTGGCGGCGGACGCCTTCGCCCAGTTCGTCAGCTCCGGCGGCAAGGGCGACGTGCTCGTCTTCATGCCCGGCGGCTTCGAGATTTCGCAGACCATCCAGGCCATCCGCAACATGTCGGAATCGCGCGGCTACCTCGTGTTGCCGCTGCACGGCGAACTCTCGCCGCGCGACCAGGACGCCGCCGTCGAGCGCTACGAACAGCCCAAGGTCATCGTCTCCACCAACGTCGCCGAGACGAGCATCACGATCGATGGCGTTAAACTCGTGATTGATTCCGGCCTCGCCCGCATCGCCCGCTACGACGCGAACCGCGGCATCAACACGCTGCTCGTCGAAAAGATTTCCCAAGCCAGCAGTGACCAACGCGCTGGCCGCGCCGGTCGCACCGCGCCGGGCCGTTGCATGCGGCTCTGGTCGCGCGCCGAACACGACGAGCGCGCGCCGCAGGAATTGCCGGAAATCAAGCGGCTGGATTTGTCGGAGGTCGTGCTCACGCTCAAGGCGGCGGGCGTGGAAGATTGTCGCGCCTGTCTCCAATCAAACTCAATCTTCCGCTCAAGCGGAACAGAAAGATAGAGACAGGCGCGACGCCTGTCCTACGAGCATCACCGCCATCGGGCGCAAGATGCTCGCCTTCCCCGTCCACCCGCGCTACTCGCGGATGCTGCTCGCCGCGCAGGAATACGGCTGCGTGCATCAGGCGTGCCTCGTCGCCGCGCTCACGCAGGGCCGCGACCTCCTGCTGCGCGGCGGCGGCAAGGACATGCGCAACGACCGCGAAGATTTACTCGGTGAGAAAGCGACTTCCGATTTCTGGATTCTCATGCGCGCGTGGAATTTTGCGGCGAAGAATCAGTTCCGCCTCGACGCCTGCCGCCAACTGGGCATCCACGCCGTCACCGCCAAGCAAGTCGGCCCGCTGTTCGAGCAATTCCTCCGTATCGCCAAGGACGAAGGGCTCGACACCACGCCGCGCGAGGTGAAGGACGAGGCGTTGCAGAAATGCATCCTCATCGGCTTCAGTGACCGCGTGGGGCGGCGCATGGATCAGGGCACGCTCCGCTGCGAACTCGTCCACGGCCGGCGCGGCGTGCTCGCGCGCGAAAGCGTGGTGCAGAAAGCGCCGCTGTTCGTCGTCGCTGAAATCCGCGAGGTCGGCGGCCGCGACAACGAGGTGAATACCATCCTCTCCATCGCCACCGCCATCGAAGTGGAGTGGCTCAAGGAACTTTTCCCCGACGACATCAAGAGCGAGGTTCACGTGCAGTGGGACGCGCAGGCCAAGCGCGTGATGGCGGCGGAGCTGTTGCGTTTCCGCGACCTCGCGCTCGCCGCCAAGCGCGTTGACCCGCCGCCCGCCGACGCCGCGGCGCGGTTGTTGGCGGAGGAAATCAACGCTGGCCGATTGCTGCTGCCGAACTGGGATCATCATGTCGAGCAATGGCTGCAACGGCTGAAGTTGCTCGGCCAGCATTGCGCGGACTTGCAATTGCCGCCCATCACGGACGAGGACAAGAAGGCCATCATCGAGCAACTTTGCCACGGCGCGGCGAGCTACAAGGACGTGAAGGAGCGCGAGGTGAAGCCGGTCGTAATGTCGTGGCTCTCGCCCGCGCAGCGCGAGTTGCTGGACAAGCACGCGCCGGAGCGGCTCACGCTCTCGAACGGGCGCACGCCGAAGGTGAACTACGAGGAAGGCCGCGCGCCTTACATCTCACTGCGCATCCAGGAGCTTTACGACGTGACGCAGACGCCAAAGATCGCGCTGGGCCGCGTGCCGGTGACGGTGCATATTCTGACGCCGGGCATGAAGCCGATCCAAGTCACGCAAGACCTCGCGAGCTTCTGGCGCGAGCATTACCCGAAGATCAAATCCGAACTGGCGCGGAAATATCCTAAGCATTTGTGGAAATGAACTTGTTCCAAAAACTGGCCACACGTTTTCAAACACCGCAATTGACGCGGACGCGGATTGTCAGCGCACTCGCCGTGGCGGTGGTCGCGGACGGCATTCAGATTCCACTGCAAGCCGTGCCCGTTGCGCCTGAAATCATCGACGTGATCGCGATGGTGGCGACGAGCGCAATCCTGGGTTTTCACTGGCTGCTGCTGCCGACGTTCCTGGTGGAGTTCGTTCCGCTCGTGGACATGATGCCGACGTGGACGGGCTGTGTGGTGGGCGTAATCGCGCTGCGGAAGCGCGCGCAAGGTAAAACCGGGAATTGAACCTTGAATTTCGCCGCATCTTGGCTTAACCAATCGCGCGTCGTTTTTAATTTCACATGAAAAAATCAAAAAGCTCCAAACCCGTCGTCGGCATTCTCATGGGCAGTGATTCGGATTGGCCGGTGATGAAAACCGCCGCCGCCGTCTGCAAGGAATTTGGCATCGTTTGCGAAGCGCTGGTGATCTCCGCGCACCGCGATCCGCATGGCTTGGAAAAATACGCCAGCAGCGCGGTCAAGCGCGGCATCCGCGTCATCATCGCCGGCGCGGGCGGCGCGGCGCATCTGCCGGGCGTGACGGCGGCATTCACGCCGCTGCCAATCATCGGCGTGCCAATTGTTGGCAAAGCGTTGGACGGGATGGATTCGTTGCTCTCCATCGTGCAGATGACGCCAGGCGTGCCGGTGGCGACGGTGGGCGTCGGCGCGGGACGCAACGCGGGCATTCTCGCAGTGCAAATCCTCGCGGTGGCGGATGCGAAGCTTCAGAACGCGCTGTTCCGTTTCAAAGCCCGACTGACGAAAGAATCGCGCGCGAAGAACAAAACCCTTTCCGCCGGGTAAGCGCGGCGGCGGAATTTATTGCCCGGCGTAGAAGGCGTCCACTTTGGCGGACACGTCCTTGTAGCCGATGTCGGTTTCGTAGATGAGCTTGAACTGCTCCATCGCCTCGTCTTTCTTGCCCATCTTTTCGAGGACGCAGCCGAGCTGGTAGACAAGTTCCTTCCTTTCGTCGTCGAAGCCGGTTTTCTCCTTGAGCGCGTTCTGCAACGTGCGCGCCGCGAGGTCGAACATCTTGCGGGTGGCAAAGCATTGCGCGAGCAGGCTCATGGCAGCGATGCGTTTGTGGGGATTGTTCTGCGCCTTCTGCAATTCCTGGATGGCCTCGCCGATCTTGCCGGCTTTGAAAAGCAACTGCGCGAATTCAAACCGGATGACGAGATCGGTGGGGAAGCGCTCCACGCGCTGCTGACATTCGGCGAGCTGGTAGGCCAGCTTTTCGGCCTCCAACCGCGCCACGGTGGCGGCGTGGTCGGGCGCGGCGGGGTCGAGGTGGGCGATCTGGTGGTCGCATTTCCGCACGACGGTGAGGGCGATGTTGCGGTCGAGCGAGGAATCGTTGCCGCCTTCGGACTTCTTGATACGGTCGTAATATTCCAGCGCGCGGTCGAACTGCTCCTTCTGCGTGTAAAGCTCGGCGAGGTCGCGGATGAGCTTGAGGTTGTTCGGCTCGGTCTGCAGGCGCGTTTCATATTCGCCGATGAGCCGGGCGGCCACGTCCTCCGTCTTTTCCACGCGCTTCTCCTGTTCGAGCGAGACGGCCTCGTCCTTGTCCCGCAAAATGTCGCGATATGAACCCGTCCCGGTGGCGAGCGTCTCGTAGCCGTTCTCGCCCATCGTGCGCAGCGCGGCGACGTTCTTGAGCTGCTTGGACAGTTCGCCGTCGGCGGGAAAGGCGCGGCAAAGCTCGCCCAGCAACCGCTCGGCGCGGTTCACGTCGCCGGCCTGGGAGAGGGCGTCGGCGAGTTGGGCGGTGGCGGCCTTGTCGCCGGGGGCATTGCGGACGACGGCTTCGAGTGAGAGCACGGCGGTGCGGGGCATCTCGGCGGCGAGCGCGGCGTCGGCGAGGATTTTGTGGGCGGTGAAATTGTGCGGGTCGCCGTTGAGAATCTGCTCGGCGGTGGCGATGGCCTCGAGCGGATTGCGGTGGACGGCGAGGCGGGCCTTGGTCAGTTGCGGCGAGGCACCGGCGAAGTTGAACGCCTTCTTGAAGAAGCCGCCGGCCTTGCCCGCCTTGCCCGCCTGCGCGGCACGGAGGGACTCGCGGCACTCGTAGCAGGCGGGTTCTTTGTCGAGGATCTGGTTGTAGAGGGCGATGGCGTAATCGAAATTATCGCGCTGCAGCGCCTCGTTGCCTTTGCGGAACAACGCCTTCAAATCGTGGGCGATGTCATTCACACTTTTTTCAGCCATGCCGGGAACTTAAGCGGAGCGCCGGAAAAAATCCAATGCAACTGCAGTCATTGGGTGACGTCCCAAATGATTTCAAGTCGGTGCGAATCGGAAACAACCCCGTGTCAGCCCGCGCTTGGGTCGGTGCAGCGCCACCTGCAACCCGTGTAAATCCATTCCAAGGTCGTGCGCGCCGTTGCATGGGTCGTGCAAATGGACGTTTGGGGTGCTGCAAATTCCATCCGAGGCGGTGTCAAACGCCGGTCAGGTCGTGCAAGTTGGAGGCTGGGCCGTGTTAATGCCCGGTCGGGGTGCTGTCAGCCGCCGGTTGGGTCGTGTAAATCGGCGGTTGGGGTGGTGTAAGATGCCGGTCGGGGTAGTGTCAGACGCGGCTTGGGGTGGTGTAAACCGGCCTTTTTCGTGTGTGTGAGTGGCTTTAAGGCAGTTCTTTGCACGAAAATCATCTTTTTAGGTGTTTTTTGCATTTTCCGGCTTGCCTCCGCTTTCCCGAAAAATATCATGCGCCCGTCACACCTCGGGAAGCAGGAGTTCAAACTTGTTGTTTGCGCTCAAAAAACCACAACTCGAAAGGAATAAATAAAATGAACGACCGCGAAAGACGCCGTTACGAAATGTTCAACCGCGTGAAAACCTTCGGCAGCGCCAACGCCGCCGACTTCGCCGCCGGCGGCGAAGCGCTCAAACAGTTCGCCAACGTCAGCCAGGCCATCACCGGCCTTGATGACGCCAAGGCCGGACAGCAGGGCGGCACCACCGCCACCGCCAAATCCGTCCTCATCAGCGCGCTGCGGCTGGACCTGCAAAACATCAACCGCACCGCCTCGGCCATCGCGCAGGACAAACCGGGCTTTGCCGACAGATTCCGGCTGCCCGCCGCCCCCACCGACGGTGCCATCGTCACCACCGCCGACGCCTACATCATCGAACTGAACAAGCCCGGCATCGCCGCGCAATTCATCGCGCACGAACTGCCCGCCGACTTCGTGCAGCACCTCACCGACGACCGCGCCGCCATTGACACCGCCAAGGACGACATGGAAGGCGACCGCGAGGATAACGTGGCCAGCACCGCGACCATCGGCCAACTCATCAAGGCCGGCATGAAAGCCGTGAACTACCTCGATGCCATCATGTATAACAAATACGCCCGCGTGCCGGACAAACTGCGGGCGTGGCAAAGCGCGAGCCACATCGAACGCGCCCCGCAACGGGAAAAGACTACGCCTACCCCCACGCCCACGCCGCCGAGTCCGTAGAATCAAATCCCGAAAACGCGAGCGGCCTCTGGAAACAGAGGTCGCTTTTTTAATGCCGAATCAGAAACTTCATCAGCCAAAATTACAGTTTTGGCTTCAAAAGCCTTAGCGCAATTAAGACGCCAAAATGTGTGTAAGATTTTTTCGTGTGACCTTCTTTCAAACCAATCCAGAAGTAAGAGTTCAAACTAGATGTGTTTTTGTCGAAGTCTTTCGTTTTTGATATTTCCTTGAAAAGATTTTGAAGACGTTTCCCCCCTTCTTTTCTTTCTGACTTCTTTACTCCAAGCCCGTAGAACGATATGGCAATGCGATTGTATTCAGACGAGACACCCCGCACGTCCTTAATTGCAGACTCTAAACTTTTGCGGATTTTTTTCATGGGGCTTTCAGGATTGTCATGTTTGAGGTCTATCCAATCCCATTTCGCCTCGCACCAATAGGCTTCGTCTTTGCTAAATTTAGGTTTTTGAGTTCGAATCCATAAATCACCACGACCATGTTTTCCCATCTTCTTGGTGACAAATTCTTCCAGCGCTATGCCGCCAGCCAGCCAAACTGCTGCCGCAAGCAATCCAATATGTGTTCTCTCCCGATACCAAAAGGTGCAATCCGTCCACTTTTCGTTGTTATGTCCCGACTTATCTCGGCTCTCGCCTGCAATATATTTGCCATGAACTTTAGGGAGTTTTTTGAAAACTGGTTCTAAATTGAGAATGTCCCGCGAAAGCCACGGTTTATGTTCAAGAATTATGCTTCGTTTGGTTGATGTCATGGATTTGCATCTAACTTTGCATTAGCTCCAGTTTCCTCGTCAACGCGGTTCTTCGCACGCTGCTAAAGGAGAAAACCGCCTAATCTGCCATTGACGCTGGAAACGTATAGGCTCAACATTTTTGCATGAGGACGGACGCGGGTAATTTTTGTCGCCATCGGCAACTCACGGGACATGTTTGTTCTCCTGATGCGGGTAGCTGGCCATGTTTTTTAAGAACCACCTATGCCGCGAGGTTGCTGGTGCTGCTGGTGCTGTTGCCCGCCGTGGTGCAAGCCCAATTCACTTTTGCGACGAATAACGGCACGATTACCATCACGGGATACTTTGGTTCTGGCGGCACAGCAGCCATCCCCAGCACCATTACTGGCCGTTCGGTCACCAGCATCGGAAACTCGGCGTTTTACAATCAATCCAGTCTAACCAACGTCACGATTCCCAATAGCGTCACCAACATTGGATACATGGCGTTTTGTTCCTGCATCAGCCTAACCAGCGTTACAATTCCCACCAATGTTGCCAGCATCGGAAGTGAAGCGTTCTCGTCATGTAATAGTCTGACCAATATCACGGTGGATGCACTGAATTCCGTCTATAGCAGTGTGGATGGGGTCTTATTCAACAAGAGCCAGACCACGCTCACCCAATATCCGGGAGGCAAAGCTGGAAATTATGCGATCCCCAACAGCGTGACCAGCGTTGCGGGCGTTGCGTTCGCTGGCTGCACCCGCCTGACCAACATCACAATCGGCAACAGCGTCACCACCATCGAGCACGGGGCGTTCGCTCACTGCACCAACCTGACTAGCGTCGCAATCGGCAACAGCGTCATTAACCTCGGAGTCAGTGCGTTCGAGTCCTGCACTGGCCTGACCAATGTTACAATCGGCAATAACGTTACGAGCATCGAGGGCGGTGTGTTCCAATCTTGCACCGCCCTGACCAGCGTCACATTCGGCAACAGTGTCACCAATATAGGACGTGGTGCATTTGGTTACTGCTACAATCTGTCCAGCGTAATTATCCCCGACAGCGTCAATAGCATTGAAGATGATGCTTTCTTTGCCTGTAGCAGCCTGACGAACATTGTGATTCCCTTCAGTGTCGCCTACATCGGCAGGGCGTTCGCCTCCTGCTCCCGTCTGAGCGGGCTAACAGTGGACACACTAAATTCCGTCTATAGCAGTTTCGAGGGGGTCTTGTTCAACAAGAGCCAGACCACACTCATTCAGTATCCGGGAGGTAAAGCCGGTAACTACACGATTCCCAACAGCGTCACCACTATAGTGGATTGGGCGTTCGGCACCTGCACCAACCTAACCAGCGTCACGATTCCCGACAGCGTCACCAACCTTGGAATCTATGCATTCAATTTCTGCTCCAGCCTGACGAGCGTAACGGTTGGGAGCAGCGTCACCAACATCGGGAGCTATACATTCCAAGACTGCGCCAGCCTGACGGGAGTCTATTTCAAAGGTAACGCTCCCAGCGTTGATATGCCGGTGTTCGACGGTGACAACAGTGTGACCGTCTATTATTTGCCGGGGACCACGGGTTGGCACTCGCCGTTTGGTGGTCGTCCGGCCGTGCTGTGGAATCCAAAAGCGCAGACTAACAATGTCAGCTTTGGCGTGCAGACAAATCAATTTGGCTTCAATATCACCGGTAGCAGCAATCTGGTCATCGTGGTAGAAGCCTGCACGAATTTGGTCAACCCCGTTTGGTCGCCAGTATCCACCAACATGCTCGACACTTTCATCGGCACCAACGGCACGTCCTATTTCAGCGATTCGCAGTGGGCGATTTATCCCGCCAGGTTCTACCGCCTCCGCTCGCCGTAACGAAAGTATCTTGGTTTTAGGACTTCAAATCAAACGCTCGCCAACTTTTCACCGCTTGCTACGGCTGATTCGTGATTGGAGCGGCTGGCGTTGCTCATCGCGCGGTAGCCAGCCCTGTTGTCGTGAAAGGTTCACGTTTTCCCCGAATAACAATTTGACAGCGGCGCGAACGAACTCTAGTTTGCCCGGCAAGATTTATGGCCGAGAACACACCAAACATTCCGAATATCCCCGGTGCTCCGACCGGCGCGATGCCGCCCAAGAAGGAAACCGGCAAGGTCCAGCCCAAGAAGGAAACCGTGCGGATCAATCTGCCGCCGAAGCCGACGGCGGCCCCGACCATCAAGCTGCCCACGCTGCCGCCCGGCGGTCCCGCCGGCGCGCCCGGCGCCAAGGCGGCGCCCATCGCTGCCCCCGGCGGTGCGCCAGTGTTGTCCACCCAACGCCCCACGGGCAACGCCCCGGCCTCCGCTGCGGCGCCCATGTCGGCTGCGGCCAAGCCTGCGGCGCAACAGCCGGCCAAACGTCCAACGGCGACGCCCGGCGCGGCCCCGAGCAAATTGGACTCCATGCTCGCCATCGGCGCGGCGGTCGCGGCGATCATCGCCTTGGTCAGCGTCCTTTTGTTGCCGAATCTGTTCGGCAACTGAACAATCCAACCCTCAACCGAACACCGAAAGTTTTATGGCTTCAGCAAACATTGTGACTTTGACGACGGAGAACTTTGCCAAGGAAGTGGCCGAATCCAGCGCGCCCGTGCTCGTGGATTTTTGGGCCGAGTGGTGCGGCCCGTGCAAGATGATTGCCCCCGTGCTCGACGAACTCGCCACGGAATACGCCGGCAAGGTCAAGATCGGCAAGGTGGACATTGATTCGCAGCAGGGGCTGGCCGCGCAATACGGTGTGCGCGCCATCCCGACTTTGCTCATGTTCAAGGGCGGGCAGGTGACCGAACAGATGGTCGGCGCGCGCAGCAAGCGCGACTTGAAGGCGAGCTGCGACAAGGCGCTGGCCTGATAGAACCGTGAATTTCAAAAGCGCCGGACTCGCGTCCGGCGCTTTTTTGTTTTTGTAGCGGCGGTCTGTGACCGCCGGATGTTTTGTGCGACGCTCATAGAGCGCCGCTACAGTTTATCAGATGGCGAAGTCGTTGTATTCGGGTTTCACGGCTTCGAGCGGCGGCAGGAGCATGCCCGCGCCGACGGTCTGGTTCGTGCCTTGTTCGATGAGGATGAATGAGCCGGTGAGCCGGTTGGTTTTGTAGCCGTCGTAGATGAGCGGCTTGGAGGTCTTGAGCCGGATTTCGCCGATGCCGTTCATGGCGAGTTCGGGCGGGGCGATTTCCGCCTCGTAGTCCTGGATGTTGATGCGGCTGTCCAGCCCGGCGACGATGGCTTGCACGGTCTGCGAGCCGTGCTTGAGGAAGTATTTGTTGCCGCGTTGCAGCGGGCGCTGGTGCATCCAGCAGATGCGCGCCTGCAAATCGCTGCTCATGCCGGGCAGATTTTCCAGGCCGATGATCATGTCGCCGCGGCTGATGTCGAGGTCGTGTTCGAGGACGAGGGTGACGGATTGCGGGGAAAACGCTTCCGGTAATTTGCCGTCGTAGGTCCAGATTTCCTTGATGGTGCTCTTGAGGCCGCTGGGCAGGACCATGATTTTTTGGCCGACCTTGACGGTGCCGCCGGCGAGCTGGCCGCTCAGGCCGCGGAAGTCGTGAAGTTCCTTGTTCGTGGGATTGTTCGGGCGGTTGACCCATTGCACGGGGAAGCGGAACGCGCTCAAGTTCCAGTCGCTGGCGATGTGGACGGTCTCGAGGTGGTTCAGCAGCGTCGGCCCGCCATACCACGGCGTGTGCGGCGAGGCGTCCACGACGTTGTCGCCGTTGAGCGCGCTGATGGGGATGAACTTCACGTCCTTGAACGCATCGAGCTTGGGCAGGAAATCCTCGATGGCGTCGCGGATTTCGATGAACCGCGCCTCGCTCCAGTCCACGAGATCCATTTTGTTCACCGCGAAAACGATGTGCGGGATGCCGAGCAGCGCGGCGATGTAGCTGTGGCGGCGGGTCTGCTCGATGACGCCGAGCCGCGCGTCCACGAGGACGATGGAGAGGTTCGCGGTGCTCGCGCCGGTGACCATGTTGCGGGTGTATTGCACGTGGCCGGGCGTGTCGGCGACGATGAACTTCCGCTTGGGCGTGGCGATGTAGCGGTAGGCGACGTCAATGGTGATGCCTTGCTCGCGTTCGGCGCGGAGGCCGTCGGTGAGGTTGGCGAGATTGATCTGGCCGCCGCCGGTGATGTCGGCGCTGCGCTCCAAGGCTTCGAGCTGGTCCTCCATCAGGTTCTTGGAGTCGTAGAGCAGGCGGCCGATGAGCGTGGATTTGCCGTCGTCCACGCTGCCGCAGGTATTGAAGCGCAACAGTTCTATCGGGTGCTGTGAGTGTGGCATGGCTTAAAAATATCCGGCTTTTTTGCGGTCTTCCATCGCGGCTTCGCTGACCTTGTCGTCGGCGCGGCTGCCGCGTTCAGTGACGCGGGCGGCGGCGATTTCGGTGATGATGTCGTCCACGGAGTAGACTTTGGATTCGATCATGCCGGTGCTGATCATGTCGGCGATGGTGCGGACGCGGACGACGAGTTTCTTGACCGGCTCGTTGGGTTTGGGCCGCCCGCCGGCGAACGGGTCAGGCTTGGTCGGATCAGTATGTTTCGGCGGAACGGGCAGCCATTGGCCGCCGCGCCGGAAACATTCGCGCTCGTGGCTGAAATAGATGTTCGGCACTTCGAGCTGCTCCTTTTTGATGTATTCCCACACGTCCATCTCGGTCCAGTTGGAGAGCGGAAAGACGCGCATGTTTTCGCCGGAGTTGAGGCGGGCGTTGTAGAGATTCCAGATTTCCGGGCGCTGGTTTTTGGGGTCCCACTGGCCGAACGCGTCGCGGAAGCTGAAGAAACGTTCCTTCGCGCGGGCCTTTTCCTCGTCGCGGCGTGCGCCGCCGATGGCGCAATCAAAACGGAATTCCTCGATCGCGCCAAGTAGCACGGGAATCTGTAGCTTGTTGCGGCTGATCTCGCCGGGCGCGGGATGGGCCGTGCCTTTCTTGATGGCCTCGTCCACGGTGCGGACGATGAGCTTCGCGCCAAGTTCCTTCGCGCGGCGGTCGCGGAACTCCAGCAGCTCGGGAAATTCGTGGCCGGTTTCGACGTTCAGAAACGGCATCGGAATGTCCGACGGACGAAAAGCTTTCTCGGCGAGGCGCAGCAGGCAGATGGAATCCTTGCCGCCGGAGAAGAGCAGGGCAGGGCGCTCGAACTCGGCGGCGACTTCGCGCATGACGTGAATTGCCTCGGTCTCGAGATATTGCAAATGGTCCAGGTGATAACTTGTCATCGGTAGTCTTTCAGAAAGTTTCAGGCGTTGGCTGCGGCTTTGCCGCCCCACGCGGCGTGCAGGCCGCACTCGCGCTTGTCGTCGGCCTTGGCGGGATCAAAATAATCCCACTCGTTCGGCAGGTTGTGCTGCTTGAGATAATTCTCCATGTCCGCGTCGCTCCAGTAGAACACCGGGCTGACCTTGATGGTGTTGAAATTTTTGTCCTCGACGACGATGTCCAGCCCGGCGCGATTCGGGTTCTGCACCTTGCGCAACGCGGTGAGCCAGATGGTCGGCGCGAGTTCCTTCATGCCGCGCAGGAACGGTTCAAGCTTCATCACGGCGCTGAACTCCTTGATGCGTTCCTCGTTCTCCGGCGTCGGCGCGGGCGCGCCGCCGAACGCGGCGTCGTAATGCGCTGCGGTCACTTTAGGGACGTAGCCTTTGATGTTCAGCTTGAGCAGTTTTTTCAACTGCTCGGCGTGCGTGTAAGTCGCAGGGCGATTGTAGCCGTGGTCAGCCCAGAGCACGGGGATGTCCGCCTGCGCCTGCGTGGCGAGGTGCAGGATGGCGGCTTCGTAAGGCCGGAAATTCGTGGAGACGATGGCGTGGCCTTTGGCTTGCGCGATGGCCCACTTCACGATGTCGAGCGCGGACTCGTGCCGCAACTCGGCGTTGGCTTTGGCGATTTGGTCGGGTGTCATTTTAGTGTGTTCGTCCGTTCGTAAATGTTGTCGAACAATTCACTGTGTGCTTGGTAAAGGGAAAGAATGTTAGCCTTCACTTTGAACTGCAATGCGGGATAAGACTGCTTAAACCTAAAAGCTGTTTCAAACACCTCACGATTCCAACCAAGTTTCTGATACTTGGTGTTTGTGCATAGAAAATCGATAAACTTGCCAAGGCGAGCCAAAACGCGCGAGCACGGGGCGCAGTTCAGTTTCCATGTCCGGGTCTTTCACGACATCTTTCCAGACGCGGTTGAGGCGCGTGCCGGAGGCGTTGCCGCCGAGCCAGACTTGATAGCGGCCCGGTGCTTTGCCGACGAACGCGATCTCCGCCATGTAAGGCCGCGCGCAACCGTTCGGGCAGCCGGTCGAGCGGATGATGATCTCTTCGCCGCCGAGGCCGAGGCCGCAGGTCGGCAACGACGGGCAGGCCATCGAGGCGGCGTGCAACACGCTCGCTTGATTTTCAGTCTTCACGGCGGCGGCGTTGAGCAGCGTGGTGATGGCAGTTTTGTCGGCATCGGACACGTTCGCCAGAATCACATTTTGATTCGCCGACAAACGGAACTCGATGTTCGGAAATTTGTCCGCGACCTGGCGCAATGCAGTTTTCTGCGCGTCCTTCACGCGTCCCATGTTGACGAACAGGCCGAGAAACCACGAACCGTCCACGGCTTTGCGCCAGCCGAGCAAATCCTGCATCGTGGTAAATTGATAAGGCCGCGCGGGCGCGAGTGTGATGCCGGCGCGCTGGTTCACTTCGTCCTGCATGAACTTCACGCCGCGTTCGGCGACGACGTATTTGAGGCGCGCGTGTTTGCGGTTGGTGCGGTCTCCGAAATCACGATGGATGGTCAGCACAGCTTTCGCCACGTCCACGACTTTGTCCGGCGTGAAGAAGCCGATGACATCCGCGAGGCGCGGGAAAGTCTGCTCGTTGCCGTGGCTGCGACCAAGCCCGCCGCCGACGCAGAGGTTG
>JAPLTZ010000136.1:25550-28012 GCA_026397895.1 Verrucomicrobiota bacterium
GAGTTTGTCGTTCTCGACGATGGCGATGAAGCCGAGGCAGTTCGTGAAAATATCGAGATCATTCGTCGGCGGGATGGCGAAGGCGATTTTGAATTTGCGCGGCAGATACGTTTTGCCATAGAGCGGGTCAACGAAGTTCTTATTTTCCGCCGCGTCGTTATCCAATTGCACGCCATCAATCCAGATGGAGTGATACGCCTTGGTCTGCGGCGCGAGCGCGAGCGCGACTTTGTGGCAGTCCGCAAAAACCTGTTCGCGCGCTTTCGTGTAAGCAGGCGTGGGTGGTGCGAGGACGTTGCGGTTCACGTCGCCGCAGGCGGCGAGCGTGGAGAGGAGCGACTCGTTGATCTTCGCGACGAGCGGGCGAAGATTTCCTTTCAGCACGCCGTGGAACTGGATGCTTTGCCGCGTGGTGATGCGGAGGGTGTTGTTGCCGTATTGGGTGGCGAGGTCGTCGAACACGCACCATTGTTTCGCCGTCATCACGCCGCCGGGGATGCGCCCGCGCACCATCATGATGTAATGCTTGGCGGTCTTGCGCAGGTCGCGGTCGTCCTGCTGATACGAGCCGTGAAATTTCAGGAATTGATTGTCATCCTCGGAAAAATGGTCTGCCGCAACGTCCGCAATGGTCGCGGCGATGCTGCCCGCGAGCGTGGGGATCGCGTTCTTGATGACTTCGTTGTGCGACGGCGGTTTGGCCGTCTTTATTGGCTCAGATCCAATCATAAGTTAGTTCCCGAAGTTGGTGAATGTAGTTAATTTCGGGCGGCGGTCAAATAAATTTTGACGGACGGACAGATTGCCTGAAGCTGAACGCGTTGAAAACACTTTTCCAAAGCCGCAAGCCTTGCGTAGTATCCCCGTCCGCAGTTGCGGGAAAATGACGAGCGAATCGAAAATCTTTTACTTCGACAACAACGCCACGACGCGCGTCGCGCCGGAGGTGGTGGAGGCGATGCTGCCGTTCCTGAAGGAATTTTGGGGCAACCCTTCGAGTTCCTACCGGTTCGGGCATCAGCTCACCAAGCACATCGAGGCGGCGCGGGGGAAGGTCGCCGCGCTCATCAACGCCGAGCCGCGCGAAGTCATCTTCACCAGTTGCGGCACGGAGAGCAACAACTCCGCCATCCACGCGGCGCTGGTCACGCATCCGGCCAAACGGCACGTCGTGACGACGGCGGTGGAACACTCGGCGAACATCAAATTCGCCGATCATCTGCGAAAGCAGCATTACGAGGTAACGTTGTTGCCGGTGGAGTCGGACGGCTCGCTGGACATCCATCTGCTGGAAAAATCCATCCGCCCGGACACGGCGATTGTCTCCGTGATGTGGGCGAACAACGAGACGGGCGTGATTTTCCCCATCGAGGAGATCGCTGCGATCTGCCGGAGCAAAGGGGTTTTGTTTCACACCGACGCGGTGCAGGTGGCGGGCAAGTTGAAGATTGATGTGAAGGATTTGGATGTGGATTTCCTTTCGTTGTCCGCGCACAAGCTGCATGCGCCGAAAGGAATCGGCGCGCTTTACATCAAGCACCACACGCGGTTCAGCCCGTATGTGATCGGTGGCGGGCAGGAGCGCGGCCGGCGCGGCGGAACGGAGAGCGTGGCGGACATCGCGGCGTTTGGCTGCGCGGCGGAACTGGCGGCGGCGAACCTCAAGGACGAGCAGACGCGCGTGCGGGCTTTGCGCGACCGGCTGGAAAGCGCCATTCTCAAAAACATTCCCGACACCGTGCGCAACGGCGACCGCGATGCGCGTCTGCCGAACACGAGCAACATTTCCTTCGGCGGCCTCGAGGCGGGCGACATCTTGAAGGCGCTGGATCACGTCGGCGTCTGCGCATCGAGCGGGTCGGCATGCACGACCGGTTCGTTGGAGCCGTCGCACGTCCTGACGGCGATGGGCCTGAGCACTGCGCGGGCGCGCGGCAGCATCCGGTTCAGCCTTGGGAAGTTCAACACGGACGCGGAGGTGGAGCATCTGGTGAAGCAGTTGCCGGAAATCATCGCCGAACTTCGCGCGGCGGCGGCAAATGGCGCGAAACATTCGCCCCGCGCCGGTGTTGAAAAGGAGTCAGCCAAGGTTTGAAAGGTCGGGGAACAGCAGAATAACGGACTTGTTTAAGCAAATTATGAAAAATCTGATCTCGGTTGTCGTTGGTGGCGCGCTGGGTTTTGCAGCCGCATACATGGTTCTTCCCAAGGCGGTTGAAAATCCGAAATGCGCGCCGGTCGCCGCCGCCGCGAAGGTGACGGAAGTCAGCCCGGCCGTTTTGGCGGGAGCACATTTGGACAAGCTGACCCAGCTCAATCCCACCGCCACCAAATCCGTAGCTATGAAGGCCAGCACCCAAAACAAAATTCACGCCGTACCAGGCCATGATCACAAGACTAAAACTGACCACCGCACCCACGGCAAAACCAAAACCCCGGAGCCAGCCGGAGAGTCGTCCGTG
>JAPLTZ010000196.1:0-844 GCA_026397895.1 Verrucomicrobiota bacterium
CCGCCCGCGCATAGCCGAAAACCTGCTCGGTCTGCGAATTGACCAGCACAATTTTCCCTTCCCGGTCGGCCAGCACCATGGCGTCCGGCGCGAACTCCAGCAGGTCGCGGAACTTTTTCTCCCCGGCGCTGATCGCGGCACTCATGGCGGCAAGATAACCGCGTTTTCCGAAAACGCATCCGAAAATTTTCCGCCCGCCCTATGCCGTCCACCGCGCCGGTTCATTTCACCGAGAACTGCCAGCCATCCGCCGGCTCCATGACCGCGCGCGGGCCGGGGCCGTTGAGCCACGCCAACGCCGCCGCATCGCCGCGCAGATACGCGTCCCAGAAGGCCGTGGCCAAGGCGAGGATGACGCGGTGATGGTTCGGGTTGCGCGGCGCGCGGTCGCCCGGCAACGCGCGGTCGGTGAAGGCCGAATGCTCCGCCCCGTCCAGCACCAGCTCGTATTTCGGCGCGCCATGCAGCGCCGGGTAGACGGCGAGCCGCGACTTCATGTCCGCGTGGCCGATGGGCGCGATGTCCTTTGTGCCCGTCATCAGCAGCCACGGGATTTTCACCGAGCCGAACGCGCACTCCGCGCTGCCGCTCGCCGGCGTGCTGGGGCTGAAGGCAATCGCCGCCCGGATGCGCGGGTCGGTGAAGGCTTGCCCGCCCGTCGGCGCGGTCTGGCCGCTGACCGCCTCGGTCGTCACCGCACCGAACGAATGGCCGGACATCCCGATTTTTTTCAGATCCAGCCGCCCGGCGAGCGCGTTGGTCTTGGCCGCGTTCCAAAGTTCAAGCTGGTCCAGCACGGCGGGAACGTCGTGCACGCGCAGCAGAAAATTTTCCAACGAAGCCG
>JAPLTZ010000196.1:937-1713 GCA_026397895.1 Verrucomicrobiota bacterium
CTGCACGAAGACGGCCACATAGCCGCGCGCCGCCCAGTGTTCGCCGAGAAACTTGCTGCCGGTGCGCGTCCCGCCCAGTCCATGACTGAACAGCACCACCGGCGCGGGCGCGGTGGCGGCGGGAAGATAGACCAGCACGGGGATGTCCCGGTCGCGCTGCGCGTCGTGGATGACGAGGTCGAGTTGTCGGGGGTGAAAATCGTTGTCCACGGCCAGCGGATTGTAATCCGCCGCGCCTGCGGCCAGCGAGAGGTTCAGGCAGGTTGTCCAAAGAAACATTTTGCAGAATTGCATCATGTCCTCACAGACGGGAAGGAGGGGGCGAATGTTACCTTGTCGCGTGGCGCGACAGACATTCAGGGGAAAAACCGCACCGTGCAGAAACCGAAATCGAAATCAGGCCGGAAGCCGGCCAGAGGTCACTTGAGCCGCCAGGTGATGCGCGCTTTGGCCAGGTCGTAGGGCGACATCTCCATCTTGACGCGGTCGCCGACGGTCAGGCGCACCCAGCGTTTGCGCATCTTGCCGCAGATGGTGGCGAGGACGAGATGCTTGTTGTCGAGTTCGACGCGGAACATCGTGCCCGGCAGAACGCTCGTGATGGAGCCTTCGACCTCGATGTGTTCTTCTTTGCTGGGAGCGCTCATGGCGAAACTCAAAATGCCGGGGCAAAACAAAAGGCGGGGCTCGGTTCACCCGAACCCCGCCATGAAATCCTGGCTTCGGGATCAGTAGCGATTGCGACCGCCGCCGCCGCCGCTGCTGCCGCCGTATTC
>JAPLTZ010000125.1 GCA_026397895.1 Verrucomicrobiota bacterium
CCGTCTTCCTTCTTGTGGCCGATGGCTTCAGGGTCGAGGCCGAGTTCCTCGTGCGAGCACATCATGCCGTGCGATTCCACGCTGCGGATCTTGCCGACCTTGATGGTGAACGGCTCTTTGTCGCCGGGCTTCAACGGCAACGACGCGCCGGGCAGGATGAGCGGCACTTTGTCGCCCGCCTTGAAATTCTGCGCGCCGCAGACAATCTGGCGTTCGCCCGTGCCGTCGTTCACGCGGCAAACGGAGAGTTTGTCGGCGTTGGGATGCTTGTCGCGCGTGATGACCTGCGCCACGACGATGCCGTCGAACGCGGCGGCGATTTTCTGCACGCCCTCGACTTCGAGGCCGAGCATGGTGAGCCGCTCGGTCAATTCCTCGGGCGACCAGTTGAAATCAACGTATTGTTTGAGCCAGTTAAGGGTGACTTTCATGGAAAATTATTTCGCCAATATCGAATTAAAAACTCTCAACGCATCAAAATGTTTATCTATGTCAGCTTTTATGCCGACAAATTTCTTGGACGCCTCGTCATCTTCTTTTCCACGATGGAGAACTTCGCTCAAATCATCGTATGCTTTTCTTAATGATGGAAAATCACTAGGAAAACCTTTGGGCAGTGTTTTTGCGTAAAGTTCAGCAAGTTCATCGCCTCTCGGGCTTCCTCTTTTCTTAATTGCTTCAATTTCCGAGCTGGGAATTACCTGATAAAAATGTTGTTCGATTAAAGTTCGCAGATACATCGCTGCTGCTAAACCGAAATTCGCTTGGCTTACAACAACTGCGTTTCTATAAAATTTGCGCTGCTCTTTTGGAATAAAATCAGGGACTGAAACTTCTGGAAATTGACTTCTTCCAACTAAAGTTAATTTCAAATTTTCACGTTTAACTAAAAAGACTAAAGGCTCTTCTTTGCAGTTCTGACACTGATACGGAAAAGAGAAAACCTGCATCAAAGAACCGTTTTGTTGAACGTCGAAAGACAAAACCCCATAACGCCACCCTATAAAACCAGAATTATGAGGTTGGATTGAGCCCTTACACTGTTTGCTTCCACAGGAGACTCTGACGGAAGGCAGCGGTATGGGTGGTAATTCAACAGAGCCTATGGGTGGCGCGCCTGGCGGTGGATTTGATTCTGTGTAAAAAAACCAATCCGAACAAAGGAGCCTATCTCGCTCTTGAGAGAGTTTTTCAGTGCGCCTCTTCAAAATTGCAGCGCTATCTTGACTGCCAGGCTCGCCTCGAAAAAGTTCTCGTTTATATCCTCCAAGGATATGATTAACCGTCTCGTCGAATTCCTTCTCAACAATTTCAACACTTTGATAGAGATGCTTTGTTTCTAAAAGCTGTTGAAGAGCCGATGAAACTCTCTGGCTGATTACACTTTCTAAATTGGAAGCGAAGTTCGGCATTATTTCAAAATTGTTTCAAGAACCGCACGTCGTTTTCGTAGAAGAGGCGGATGTCGCTGATGCCGTAGCGGAGCATGTTTTTCATTTCGCGCCTTTCTTCTTGGCGATGTATTTCACGTCATCCAGCCCTTCAAAGTCGTCGTCCTGCGTCCACAGCGTCGCCTCGCGGGTGCGGGCGGTGGCATAGACAATCGAATCCGCCATCGGCAGCTTGGCTTGCAGGCTCAGGCGCGCGGCGTAGATGGCGAGCTTGGAATCCAAGTCCACCACTTCGCCGAGTTGCATGTGGGCAATGGCCTTCAACGCCTGCGTTTCGCCGCGCTCGCGGGAAACCCACTTGAACACTTCATATACGGCCATTGCGGGAACGATCAACTCGTCCACCTTCTCGACGGCCCCGGCGAAAAAGCCGGAGTTCGGGCCGGCGGTGAAATACTCGATCCACCCGGATGAATCCACGACGTTCACAGGCGGTCAGGTTCGCGTTCAAAGTCGCGGTTCATGCCCTTCAAAAAGCCGCGCATCTCCTTCATCGGCTTCATGGGCACAATCTCAATCCGCCCGCCGAGCGCGAAGACTTGCAGCTTCTGGCCGGCTTTGAGTTTCAGGAAATCCCGCACCGGCTGCGGAATGACCACTTGAAATTTCGGCGATAGGGTGACGGTATTCATATCGTTATCAATTCGGTATGACGGTATGCTGTTCGATGGCCTGTGTCAACCACCCAGCGTTCTCGCAGCAGAGGCAGATGTCGTTGTTGCCGTTGCAGAGCATGGCTTTCCTCCTATTCCGGTTCGACCCACTTGTTGTGTTCCTTGATGAGGTCCACGAGGCGTTCCACCGCGTCGGCTTCGGGGATGTTGAACTTGATGGCCTGTTTGCCGACGTAGAGATTGATCTTGCCGGGCGCGCCGCCCACATAGCCAAAGTCCGCGTCGGCCATCTCGCCGGGGCCATTCACGATGCAGCCCATGATGGCGATCTTCACGCCCTTGAGATGCTCCGTGCGCGTCTTGATGCGCGCGGTCACAGTCTGGAGATTGAACAGTGTCCGTCCGCAACTCGGGCACGCGACGTAATCCGTCTTGAAGCTGCGGCAGCCCGCCGCCTGCAAAATATTGTAGGCGAGCCGCAGCGATTGTCCGCCGCCGGCCTCGCCGCGCACGAGAATGGCATCGCCAATGCCATCCGCCAGCAGCGCGCCGATGACGACGGAGGCGCGGAGCAAGGCAATCTTGGGTTCGAGCGGGACGGATTCAAAGCTGATGGCGTCCTTGAGCAGAATCGGATTGTTGCGCCCCAGCCGCTTCAGCTTCGCCGCGAGCAGGCGGAATGCAGTGATGGCCGGCAGCTTCACGCCGTCCTTCACGGTGACGAGTTGGGTGTCGCAGTTAATGGCGAAGTCCTGCGTCGGGTCCAACTCGGCGACGTTGAGGTCTTCATAAACGGCCTCCGGCTTCACGTCGTCCTTGGGGCGGATCTTGGGCGCGACCTTGTCCCACGTCGCGCGGGTGACGACGACGCGGATGAGCTGTTCGCCGCCGCATTTGATGCTGTCGTTGAGCGGAATCTCCGGCGTGCTGCGCCGCTCGAAGTGGAACGGGTCAAAGGGAAATTCGGAATGCGGAATGCGGAATGCGGAATTGGAAAGCGTCGGAATCTGCGCCAGCAGATCGCGGCAGACTTCGATCTCGCGCGGGCTGTCTTCGGTGAGCGAGACGCGCAGCGTGTCGCCGAGGCCGTCGCACAGCAGCGAGCCGATGCCGATGGCGGACTTGATGCGGCCATCCTCGCCTTCGCCGGCTTCGGTCACGCCGAGGTGGATGGGGTAGTTCCAGTCCGGGCCGAGTTTGTTCAGCCGCGCGACGAGCAGGCGGTAGCACTCGATCATCACCTTGGGGTTGGACGACTTCATCGAGAACTTGAAGTTGTGGAAGTCGTGCCGGCGGGCGATGTGGGCGAACTCCAGCGCGCTCTCGATCATGCCGAGCGGCGAGTCGCCGAAGCGGTTCATGATGCGGTCGGAGAGCGAGCCGTGGTTCGTGCCGATGCGCAGGGCGCGCTGGAGGCGCTTGCATTCGAGCACGAGCGGCGTGAATTTTTCCTCGATGCGCTTCAGCTCTTCCTCGTATTGCGCGTCGGTGTATTCCTTGATGGCGAATTTCTTGGTGTCGGCGTAGTTGCCGGGGTTCACGCGGATGACTTCCACCCACTTCACGGCTTCCATCGCGGCCTCGGGCTTGAAATGGATGTCGGCGACGATGGGCACGGTGCAGCCGCGCTGGCGGAGTTCGGCGACGATGACCTGCAAATTCGCCGCGTCCTTCACGGTCGGCGCGGTGATGCGCACGAGCTGGCAACCGACGGCGACGAGGTCGAGCGTCTGCTGCACGCTGGCGGCGGTGTCCATCGTGTCGCAGGTGATCATGGACTGCGCGACGACGGGATGATCGCCGCCGATGATGACGCCGCCGCGCGCGGGGTCGCCGATGACGACTTCGCGGGTTTTGCGGCGGTGATGAAGGAACGGGGATTCGCAGTATTTCATGGCTGGGCCGGCACGACCACCGGAGCGGGCGGATTGGTCTCCGGCTGCTCGATGGTCATTTCGCGTTTGAACATGGACTTGAAAAGCGGGATGCGCTTGAGGTCGAAGAACGTGACGTAAAGCATGAAGGAGATGAGCAGCACCGCGAAGACGGTGGTGGTGTATTCAATAAATTTCACGCTCAGCGGTTTGCCGCGAAGTTTTTCCAGAATCGCCATGCAGATGTGCCCGCCGTCGAGGACGGGCAGCGGCAGGAGGTTGAGGATGGCGAGGTTGATGTTCAGCAGCACGAGGAAGCTCAACGCCAGCCGGTAATCGGCATTCACCTGCGCGCCGAGCATGGCGAAGATGCCGACCGGGCCGGACAAATCCTTCGCGCCGACGCCGGTCTGCTTGGAGTGCAGCAACGCGGCGAATGTGTTCACCGTCTTGTCCCAGACATCCTTGACCTGCGCCCACGGCGTCGGGCCGGGCCGCTGCACCTGATAAACGACCTTTTCGCTGCCGCCGATTTGCGCGCCGATAAGGCCCTTGCCGGTGCCGGGGTTCAGCTTGGGCGTGATGGCGAGCGTGAGTTTCTGTTCGCCGCGCTTGACGATGATTTCCGTGGCCACGTTGGCGCGCGCCTGCACGAGCTTGATGAACTGCTCGCGGCCGGCAACGGGGATTTTGGCGAAGGAAACAATGGTATCCTCCACCTGCAAGCCGGCGGCCTGCGCGGCGCTGTCGGCCTTGACCTCCTTGATGACCGGATGGTCGCGCGGGTCGAGGTTCAACACCTTCAAACCGAACGCCTCGTTGACGACAGTGGTGAGCTGGTAGGTGGTGTGCACTCCCGCCCGCGCAATGACGACGGGGAGAATGTTGGTGCGCGCGAGGATGGTCGTCTCCTGCACGTCTTCCCAGGATTTGATGGGCCGGTCGGCGACGCGCACGACGACATCGCCTTCCTGAATGCCCAGCTTCGCCTCGGGCGAACCCGGCTCGACGTAGCCGATGATGGGCGGGTTCACCGGCACGGGCAAACCGACGAAATAGATGATCGTGGCGATGGCGAACGCGCCGACCACATTCATGAACGGCCCGGCGAACGCGACGAGGATTTTCGACAGCGGCGTGATCGGCGAGAATCGCTTTTGCCCTCGATGGATTCCGCCGTGACCATCTGCGGCAGCTTCACGTAGCCGCCGGCGGGAATCCAGCGCCACGCGTAATCAATGCCGTCCTTCGTCCAGCCGAAAATTTTCGGCCCGAACCCGATGGCGAAACCCTCCACCTTCAGCCCGCGCCGCCGCGCCATCCAGAAGTGGCCGAACTCGTGGATGAATACCGCCGTGCCGAACAAAAACACGACCGCCGCGACGACATACAGAAAATTCAAGATTTGCATCATGGGTGATTTTACTTCCGCAACCGAATGAAAAGCCTAGCCAGCATTCCGTCCGCTGGCAATGCGGGAACGGCTCACGCCACGCCCAGCAACTCCACTTCGAACACCAGCGTGGCGTTCGGCGGAATCGCGCCGGGATAGCCGTCGCGCCCGTAGGCCAGCTCCGGCGGAATGGTGAGCCGCACTTTGTCACCGATTTTCATCTGCGCTACGCCGATGTCCCAGCCGGCGATGACTTGTCCCTCGCCCAAGACGAACGTGAACGGCTCGTCGCGGTCCACCGAGCTGTCGAATTTTTTGCCGTCGGTGAATGTGCCGGTGTAATGCACCGTCACCATCCCGCCTTTTTTCGGAGTCGCGCCGTTGCCGGCAACCAGTTTCTCGATCTGCAATTCGGTTTTTGCCATGCGGCAGTGTCGCCGATAGCGGGGAGGGCGGCGATAAAAAACCTTCGCCGCAAATCACCTGACCGCGCCGGTCGGGATGACCAAGTCCCCTGCCCGGCCGTCCAGCGTGACGCGCAGGCCGACGGGCAGCGTGGCGTTGGCGGCGACGTGGCCGAACGGCAGGCCGGCGACGACGGGCACGCGCAGCGGCAGCAGGCGCTCGCGGAAAACGTCGGCGAGCGTCTGGCGGAACTCGCCGCCACGCCGCGCGGTGCGGTCAACGCAATCGGCGTTGAGGCCGATGGCGATGCCGGCGACCTGTTGCAGCAGGCCGGCGTTCAGCAATTGCGTGAGCAGGCGGTCGAAGCGATACGGCGGCTCGTTCACGTCCTCGAAGAACAGGATTTTGCGCCGGAACGACGGCTGCCACGGCGTGCCGAGCAGCGCGCAGAGCATGGTGAGGTTGCCGCCGATGAGTTCGCCGGTCGCCGTGCCGCCGCGCAGGACGGAAACGGTTTTGCCCTGGTAGCCGGTGCAGATGCCGCCGGGCGCAGAGGGCTGCGTGAGCGTGCGGAGAAAACTTTCGCGGATGAATTTTGGAAAGCGGTGCGTCACGAAATCGGCGTTCAGCATCGGGCCGTGGAACGAAATCAGATTCGCGTGCGACCGCAGCGCGCAGTGCAGCGCGGTGAGGTCGCTGTAGCCGACGAAGATTTTTGGATTCCGGCGGATGGCGGCAAAATCGAGGCGCGGCAGAATCCGGGTGACGCCGTGGCCGCCGCGCACGCAGAGGATGGCCTTCACCTTGTGGTCGGTGAAGGCGCGCATGAGGTCGCCGGCGCGGTCGCGGTCGCTGCCGGCAAGGAAGCCGTGGCGCTGGCGGGCGCGGGGCATAAGTTTCACCCGATAGCCGAGCGCTTCGAGCGCGGCGACGGCGCGGTCGATGTTCCGGGCGTCCGCCGGCGGGCTGGCGGGCGAGACGACGCCGATGGTGTCGCCGGAGAGGAGGCGGGCGGGTTTGAGCGGCATGTCAGTGTTCGGCGTTGCGCAGGGAGAGGAGTTCGGCCTCGGTGAGTTTGTAGGCCTGCTCGAGTTCGGCGAGGAGCGGTTCGCAGGCTTCGAGATGGCCGGTGCGGCCGAGGGTTTCCAGTTTCTGCGCGAGGGCGACGACGTGGTTGGCGCCGAGGTTGAGGCTCATGCTTTTGAGCGTGTGGGCTTCAAAGGAAAGTTTCGCCGGGTCGTGGAGGCTGGCGCGGATTTGCGCGAGGTTGCGGGGCGCGCTTTCGCGGAACAGGTCAACCAGCTCGACGAGCAGCGGGGCGCCGCCGTCGGACGGCACCTCGCGCAATTCGGCGATCATCCGGGCGTCGAGCAGGGCTTCATCGGGCGCGGCGGCGGCGACGGGAACGGCTTTCGCCGCGCCCCACTTTTCGATGACGGCCTGCAGTTCGCCGACGCGGACGGGCTTGGAGACGTAGTCGTCCATGCCGGCGGCGAGGCATTTTTCCTTGTCGCCGACGAGCGCGGCACCGGTCATGGCGATGAGGTGCGGGCGTTTTCCGGCGGGCCAGCGCCGGCAGATTTCGCGGGCCGCTTCGAGGCCGTCCATTTCGGGCATCTGCACGTCGAGGAAGACGAGGTCGTAGGGATTTTTTTCGAGCGCGTGCAGAACTTCGACGCCGTTGGCGGCGAGGTCGGCCTGGTAACCGAGTTTTTTGAGGACGCTCAGGCCGACTTTTTGGTTGATGGGGTTGTCGTCGGCGAGGAGGAGGCGGAGCGGCAGGCGTTGGGCGAGGCCGGTGTCGAGCACGCGGCACAGGGGCGCGCGTTTGGCGGACTCCAGCCGGATGTCCAGGGCGCGGCAGATGGCGTCGAGGAGCTGGGCGGGGCGGATGGGTTTGTGGACCATGCCGGTGACGCCGGTGTTGACGAGGCGGAGGTCGTCGGCGCGCAACCGCTCGGAGGTGAGGAGCAGGAGCGGAAGGTTTTGGCTGGGCGGGTTCTGGTGGATTTGCGTGGCGAGAACAAGGCCGTCCATCTCCGGGAGCTGGTAGTCCACGAGGACGAGGTCAAAGGGCGCGTGTTGCGCGAGCAGGCGGAAAGCGGCGTCGCGTCCGGCGGCGGTCTCGACGGTCATGCCCCATTGGCGGGCGCGGCGGGAAATTTTGGTGCGGATGGTTTCATTGTCCTCGATGACGAGGAGTTTCCGACCGGCGAGTTGGGGAACACTTTCCTGCCAGGTCGCGGGCGTGGTGGAGGTCGCCGCGCCGACGTGGATGGTGAAATGGAAAGTCGCCCCGCGCCCGGCGTCGCTTTCGACCCAAATCCGGCCGCCCATCAGTTCCACGAGCCGCTTGCAGATGGCGAGGCCGAGACCGGTGCCGCCGTAGTGGCGGGTGGTGGAGGCGTCCACCTGCTGAAAGGAGCGGAACAGCCGGCCCTGCTTCTCCAGCGGGATGCCGATGCCGGTGTCGCGCACGGAGAATTGGAGGAGGCAGTCGTCCGCCGGGTTTGTTTCGCCCGATTCGTTGCGGTTGCGCACCGCGAGCGAGGCCACCTTGACCTCGACGGCGACCTCACCGCGCGCGGTGAATTTCACGCCGTTGCCGACGAGGTTCAATAGCACCTGCCGCAGCCGGACGATGTCGCCGATGAGGATTTTCGGACACTCGTCGTGGACGAGGTAGGCAAGGTCGAG
>JAPLTZ010000276.1 GCA_026397895.1 Verrucomicrobiota bacterium
ACGTCGGCAGTTGGTCCACGATGTCGCAGTTGCCCATCGAAGCCGCTGCCGGAAGTTTTGTTCACGCCACCCGACGGGAAGCGGTTCGCAGTGAGGTGTTGGCGTTGTTGAAACGTTTGGAAGCACCACGGAAAGTTCAACGCAGGAAATTGTCATGAATCCAACCGCGATAAAAACTGAGCTGCCACCAGCAACCCGACTCCATAAAGCGAGTTTCGTGGTTTTTTTTGCTGGGTTGCTTTGTCCACTGCTGTTGGCTGATGAGCCGGCGACGGAGAAGAAACCGGTGGTGTCACCGCAGTTGAGCGGTGGCGGGTTGGAAATTCGTCATAAACTTGAAGGTAAGAAATTGCGGGAGCTGTCCGTGCTGCCGGCGGGGATGACGAATACGTTGCCCAAAGTCCAAGGTGATCCCACGGCGGGCGTGGAGGTGGAGTTGCAGGTCACCGGCCAGGATTGGAGTTCTCACGCCAAAAAACTCATCGGCGGCAATCCTGGCAAAGGATTGATTTACCTCGGTCAGCAGACGCTGGAATCAAAGTCGGGCCGGCATGAGGTGTTGTTGCAGCAAGCGCCGGAACTCGGGTTGCGCGTCGAGTCGCACTACGAATTTTTTCAGGATGTTCCGGTCATGCGCCGCTGGTCGCGGGTGGTGAACGAGGGCAAAGCGCCGGTGGGCATCGAGCACGTCAGCTCCGCGATGGTTTACAATTTCGCGAACTTCGGCCCGCAACAACAGTTGGATGAGCGAAGCGCAGTGGCAGTCCGCGCCGCCGTCGCGCTGGGGCTTTCTGGAGAACGGCTACTTCAGTCTCACCGCGATCATGTTCAACAACGTCGGCAGTTGGTCCACGATGTCGCAGTTGCCCATCGGCATGGCCGAGAACCGCGACATCGGCGTTACTTGGTTCTGGCAGATCGAACACAACGGTTCGTGGCACTGGGAAATTTCCGAAACCGGCAACCGCACGAGCTATCTCTATCTCGGCGGGCCGGACGAACTTTTCAGCGCGGCGTGGAAAAACCTCCAACCCGGTCAGAGCTACGATTCCGTCCCGGCAGCCGTGGGCTGCGTGAAGGGCGGCTTCAATGAAGCCGCGGCGGCGATGACGGCTTACCGACGCAAAGCCTGCCTGATGCCGCATCAGGACAACGCGAAGTGCTCCGTGATTTTCAACGATTACATGAATTGCCTGAACGCCAATCCGACCACCGAGAAGGAATTGCCGGTCATTGACGCGGCAGCGGCGGCGGGCTGCGAATACTACGTCATTGACGCCGGCTGGTATGCCGAGCTGAAGGAAACGTGGTGGGAAACCGTCGGCCTGTGGCAGCCTTCAAAAACCCGCTTCGGCACGAACGGCCTGACGGGGCTGCTGGATTACATTCGTGGCAAGGGAATGATTCCGGGCCTGTGGCTGGAGATCGAAGTCGCCGGCATCAAATCGCCGTTGAAAGACAAACCCGATTCCTGGTTCTTCATGCGCCACGGCAAACGTGTGATCGCCAACGGCCGTTTCCTGCTGGATTTCCGCAACCCCGAAGTGCGCGCCCACGCCGACGAAGTCGTGAATCGCCTCGTGCGCGACTATCGCGTCGGCTACATCAAGATGGATTACAACGTGGACACCTTGCTCGGCACGGAAACCGATGCCGACAGTTTTGGCCAAGGCTTGCTCGGACATCAGCGCGCCTACCTCGCGTGGACGGACGCGGTGCATCAGCGTTTCCCGGAACTGGTGATCGAGAATTGCAGCAGCGGCGGCGGGCGCATGGATTACGGGATGCTCTCCCACCATCAGCTTCAGTCCTCCAGCGACCAGCCGGATTACCGGAAATATCCGAGCATCGTCGCCGGCGGGTTGGCGGCGGTGCTGCCGGAGCAATTCGCCGTGTGGTCGTATCCCAAGGCCGAGGACGACGCCGACGCCGCGAGCTTCAATATGGTCAACGCCATGCTCGCCCGCATCCATCAGAGCGGCGGCATCGCCAATCTGAAACCTGAAAGCCGGCAGCAGGTTCACGCCGGCATTCGCATCTACAAGGAGCAGATTCGCCAGCACATCCCGCACATGACGCCGTTCTATCCGCTGGGATTGCCGCCTTCGATGGCCGACACGAAATCGCCCGTGGTCGTCGGCTTGCGGGATTCCGAGCGCGCTTTCGTGGCGGTCTGGCGGCTGGCCGGCGCGGAGACAGTTTCGTTGCCGAACACTTTTGGCGGACGCGTGTCCTTGCTTTATCCCACGGACTTGGGCATCAAACTCGAAAGCACATCCCAGACTGTGGAAATAAAATTTCCCCGCCCGCACATGGCGGCGATTCTCGAAATAACCAAGTAACCAAAATATGAACAACCTCACCCCCATGTTCGCCTCCGCCACCTCGCTGGTCGGATTGGACTGGCTGGCCATCGCGCTCTACTTCGCCGTCCTGCTGGGCGTGGCGTGGTGGGTCATCAAATCCGGCAAGGACACCGCCAGCGATTACTTTCTCGCCGGCCGCAACCTCGGCTGGTGGGTCATCGGCGCTTCGATCTTCGCGTCGAACATCGGCTCGGAACACATCGTCGGCCTCGCCGGGTCGGGCGCGAAGGACGGCGTGGCGCTGGCGCACTACGAACTGCACGCGTGGTGTCTGCTCGTGCTGGCGTGGGTGTTCGTGCCGTTCTACGCGCGCTCCATGGTGTTCACCATGCCGGAGTTTCTGGAGAAACGGTTCTGCACCAAGTCGCGCTACGTCCTGTCCATCGTGTCGCTCGTCACGTTCATCGTGTCCAAGATCGCCGTGGGCATCTTCGCGGGCGGCGTGGTGTTCGGCACGCTGCTGCCGGAGTTGCAACTCAATATCGGCGGCCATGTGATTGACAGCTTCTGGATTGGCTCGATCTCGGTCATCATCCTGACCGGGCTATACACGATGCTCGGCGGCATGCGCGCGGTGGCCTACAACGACGCGGTGCAGGTGGTGGTGCTCATCGGCGGCTCGCTGATGCTGACGATCTATGGCTTGGTCAAGCTGGGCGGCTGGCATGAACTGCGGGTCCTCTGCGGCTCGGACATGTTCAACCTGTGGAAGCCGCTGGTGCCCGCCGGGCAGATCGCGACGTGGTCGCCGGTGATCGAGAAAGACATGGCGGGGAACATCGTGAAACAGGCGTGGTATTTCAACGGCAACTTTCCGTGGCTGGGCATGGCGATCTGCGCGCCGGTCATCGGGCTGTGGTATTGGTGCACGGACCAATACATCGTCCAACGCGCGCTCGGCGCGCCGAACGAGCGGGTCGCCCGTCAAGGTTCAATCTTCGCCGCGTTCCTGAAACTGTTCCCGGTGTATCTGTTCATCATCCCCGGCCTCATCTGCTACGCGCTGGCCAAGAGCGGCAAGATTCCCGCGTTGACCGAAGCCTTCAACCAGCCGAACGGTTCGCAAGGCGCGTTCCCGCTGCTGGTGCAGCACATGTTGCCGCCGGGACTGCGCGGTATTGTGGTCGCCGGCTTGCTCTCGGCGCTGATGGGTTCGCTGGCGGGCGTGTTCAACGCCTGCTCAACTCTTTTCACGGTGGACATCTACGAGAAGCTGCGCCCGAAGGCGTCGCAACATGAGATCGTCCGCATGGGCCGCATCGCGACGGGCGTGATGGTGGTGATCGCGATGGCGTGGATTCCGGTGGTGAAGGGGGCGCACGGACTCTACGGCTACCTGCAATCCATCCAAGGCTATTTGGCGCCGCCGGTCTTCGTGGTGTTCTTCTTCGGGGTGTTCTGGAAGCGGCTGAACGCGAAGGGCTGCCTCTGGGCCATGATCATCGGGTTCATCGTGGGGCTGTTCCGCATGCTGGTGGACACGCCGTGCACGCTGGATTCCAATTTCCATTACCGGGAAGGGACGTTCTTCTGGATCATCAACAACATCAACTTCCAGTATTTCAGTATCCTGATCACGCTCATCTCGGCGGGAGTGATGATCGGCGTCAGTTATCTGACGGCCGCGCCGGACGCCAAACAGATTAGCGGCCTGACGTTCGCGACGGCGACGGCGGAAGACAAGGCCAAGACCCGCGCGAGCTGGGGCACGCTGGAAGTCGTCGGCTCCGTCATCGTCATGATTTGCATCACCTTCGCCTACCTTTATTTCAGAGGGTGAGGCGGATGGTGATTGTGGCAAGAAGGCAGATAAGGACTGAGCGGAAAGAACTGCCCGGCGCGGCAATCTTCTGGTTTCGGCTCTAGGGTAACAGTGTAAGTGAGTCCCCAAATTATTTGGACATTACCGGCGGGCTCGGCAGCTTGTGATTTTATGGATGGGCTGATATAGCTGTGACCGCGTGCTTAATTTCCGATTGTTTTTCAAACGGGGCGTGGCGCTGGGGCTGATGATTTTTGCAATCAGCGTGCCGGACGTTCAAGGCGTCTCTGTCCCGGAAGATTTTCTGGTGCAGGTGTGGAACACGGACGAGGGGTTGCCGTATAGCACGGTGAGCAGCATCGCGCAGACGCCGGATGGTTATCTGTGGGTGGGAACTTTATTTGGGGGCCTGGCGCGGTTTGACGGGGTGCGGTTCGTGAACTTTCATCCCGGAAACACCCCCGAACTGCATTCCATCGAAATCCAGAAGCTGCTGGTGGATGTGCAGGGAACGCTGTGGGTGGGCACGGTGGTGGGGGCGTTGAGTTCCTATCGTGACGGGCGGTTTCGCTTCGAGCGGCAAAGCCCGGAAATGCCGCAGGCCTGGCTGGGCGGGGTGGTTTCATCCGGCAGCAATTCCGTGGTGCTTTCCTCCTATGGCGGCTGGCTGTTTCGCAGCACGCGGGTGAACGGAACCAACCGTTGGGAGACGATTCAACTGCCCGATGCCAGCCGGGGTGGACATTCGTGTGCTGATGCACGGGGCGTGATTTGGTATCGGACTACGGATGGAAAGCTCGGCCAGGTCCGCAGCAACCGGTTCGCGCGCCTGCCGCATCCGCCGGGGTTGCGCAGCCCGCAAATCAACACGCTCCTCAACGACGCTGCCGGCCAGATGTGGGTCGGCACGGAAAAGGAGCTGGCGCGGTGGGACGGCGGAAAGTTCGTGGACATGACGCCCACCAATGGCGAGCCGGAGTTGCAGGTGCGGCAATTGGCCGCGTGCCGGGATGGATCGCTGTGGGTGCTGACGAATCGCGGATTGCGGAAATGCCGGGGGCGGGAATGGGTGGCTCGGGTGGAATCCTGGGATGGCGGCGGGTTGAAGTCGGCCTCGTTTCCCTCGAGCCCCCTGGGGCATGCCTCGCCGAGCCTGTTTGCGGATTCCCGCGGCGGTTTATGGGTGGCGCATTACGGGGATGGGTTGTGGCATGTGGATGTTGATGGAAATGTTTCGCGCGTCCGCGAAACGCAGGGGTTGCCCAACGCGCTGATTGAATGTTTGTTTGAAGACCGCGAGGGCAACGTGTGGCTCGGACTGAACGGCGGCGGCCTCGCATGCGTGCGGCGGCGGTCTTTCCATCCGGTCTGGCCCGCGGAAGGGGCGGCACGCACGACGGCCCGTTCCATTTGCGAAGACCAGACGGGAGCGATGTGGTTTGGCACTTCCGGCGACACTGTGCTGCGCTGGCGCAACGGAGAATTTACCAACTTCATTCCGCCGATGGGGCGGATGGTCGGGCACGAAATCACGGTTTGTCCCGACGCCACAGGCCGGCTGTGGGTGGGCAGTGTGCAGAACGGCATGGTAATTTTGGAAAATGAAAAATTCAGCCGGCCGTTTCCGGCGGAAGACCTCGGCACAGTGGCGCGCGTCATTTACAAAGACCGACTCGACCACATCTGGATCGGGAGCGAGTTCGGCCTGTTCTGCTGGGAATCGGGAAAGTTGAAACGCTTCATGACGGCGGATGGTTTCATGCCGGCGTATGTGACGGCCATCACGGAAGACAAGGCGGGCGATCTTTGGATTGGCACGGCGCTCGGGGAATTGCGCCGCTACCGGAACGGGAGATTTGCCAGCTACTGGCCGAAGGACAGCCCCACGGACCCGCGGGCGGCGGCGGCGGCGGCGGCGGCGGTGGAGGGGGAGAAGCCGGGGCAGAACCGCAGTCTCGGCGCGCAGATCGGCGGCGAACGTTTTTGGGCGCTGCATGCGGATGACGACGGCGTGATCTGGATCGGCTCGCTGGGGGGCGGGCTGTTGCGCTTTGAGGACGGCCAGTTTACCCGCTTCGGGATGCGCGAAGGGCTGCCCAACGAGCACGTCAGCCAGATTTTGGAGGATGGCAATGGGCAGTTGTGGCTGGGGACGCGGGGGGGCATCGCGCGGGCGGGCAAGGACGCCTTGAGCCGGTTCGCGCGCGGCGAAACTTCATCGGTGGCCTTCATCACCTACGGAAATTTTGACGGGCTGCCGACGATGGAATGTTCCGGCGGCAACCAGCCCGCATGCTGGCGCAACCGGGACGGGCGGCTGTGGTTTGCCACGGTCAAGGGCGCGGTCTGGGTGGATCCCCATGAACTGCCGTTCAACGCGCTGCCGCCGCCGGTGGTAATCGAGGAAATTTCCGTGGACGGGCAGCGCCAGGCCGAAGCCGGGCAGCCGTCGGGAAGTCCCGCCGTCCGGTTGCCCGCGCGGCTGCGGGTGCCGGCGGGGCGGCATTATCTCGACTTTAAGTTTACCGCGCTGAGCCTCACCTCGCCGGACAAGGTGCAGTTCAAATGGCGGCTGGCCGGGCTGGAGAAAGACTGGACGTTCGCCACCAGCCGGCGTTCGGTCAGTTACAGCTTCGTGCCGCCGGGGGCTTATGAGTTTCAGGTGCGGGCCTGCAACAACACCGGTGTGTGGAATGAAACCGGCGCGGCCCTCAAACTCACCGTGCTGCCGTCTTTTTGGCAGACGTGGTGGTTCAAGATTTTGGCGGTTTTTTTCGTGGTGGTGGTTTTGGGGATGATTTATTCGGTCCGGATCGCGCGGCTGCGGGGTTTGCAGCGGTTGCGGCTGCGCATCGCCCGGGATTTGCACGACGAAGTGGGGGCCAACCTTGGCAGCATTTCGTTGCTGGCCCAAGTGATGGAGCGGCAACCTTCCAGCGAGGACGCCACCCAGGTGCGCGGGATTGCGATGGAAACCATGGACACCCTGCGCGACATCGTGTGGTTCATTGACCCGCAGCATGACCGGTTGAGCGATCTGGTGGCACGCCTGAATGAAACCGCCAAGACCATGCTGCGGAACATCGCCTATCAATTCGAGCAAAGCGGCGATTTCAGTTCGGCGAAGCTGTCATTGACGTTCCGGCGCAATGTCCCGCCGCTGTTCAAGGAGGCCCTGCACAACATCCTCAAACACGCGCACGCCACCGAGGTGCGGATCCGCGTGCGCCGTTGGGAGGATCAGTTTCAGTTTCAGATCGCCGACAACGGCGTGGGCTTCGACGAGTCGTCCGTGCCCGCCGGCAATGGCCTGAAGAACCTGCACCGGCGCGCGGCGGACATCGGCGGACGGCTGGAAAGGTCAGGCGGTGAATGCAGTTTCGCCGACCACCATGGAAGTCATTTTGAAATCAAGCAACCCAACGGGCGGACGGGTGTCCGGCAAACGTTCCGTGAACGTCTGGCTGGTGGAAGACAACCACACCTTCCGCAAGACCGTTGCGCGCGTGCTCGGCCAAGTGGCGGGCGTGGAATGCTCGCAGCATTTTCCCAACGCCGAGGACGCGCTCGACGCGCTCCAGGGCGGCGGCGTGCCGGATGTCATCCTGCTTGACGTGGAATTGCCCGGCCAGAACGGCATCGAGGCGGTGCGGAAAATCAAATCCATCTGCCCCTCCACCCGCGTGGTCATGCTCACCGCGTTCGACGATCACGAGAAAGTGTTCAAGGCCGTCTGCGCCGGCGCCTCCGGTTATCTGCTGAAGACCGCGGCGGTGGAACACATCGTGGAATCCATCCACGAAGTGTTGGACGGCGGCGCGCCCATGAGTCCGCGCGTGGCGAAATCCGTGCTGGAAATGTTCAACAAGCTGGTGAAACCCAAACAGGACTACGGCCTGACCGCGCGCGAGCAGGAGATTCTCGAGCTGATGACCCGGGGCCTGGCCAAGAAGGAGATCGCCGACCGGCTGGCGGTCAGTTACCACACGGTGGACACGCACATGCGGAACATCTACACCAAACTGCACGTCCACAGCTTCACCGGAGCCGTCGCCCGGGCGATCACCGAACGGTTGTTCTGACGCGGGCCGCCCCGCCACCGGTTGGAACCGGTTGCAGTTCGGATCTTCCATAAACTCCGTCAGGCTGGCTGGGTTGGATTGTGAATGCGGGAGGAGGGCATCCCGTGTTTACGGGATAGCGACCGTGGTGCGGTTGATGTAATCTGACCAGCATCGTCAACCACCAATCCCAGTTCAGCCCATGAATCCAATACCGCGCAGCCTTATGAATACAAAATCAGCCCTCCTCAATTCCCCGGCGCAACCATCACGACTGGCGCGGGGTGGTTTCTTCCTGACCGCAATGCTCCTGCTGCTCCAGGCACTGACCGGCTGGGCGCAAAGCGGCACCTGGACCAATCTCGCCGGCGGCAGTTGGGCCACCGCCGCCAACTGGACCAACGGCGGCATCGCCGACGGCACGGGCTTCACCGCCGACTTGGGCACGCTCAATCTTGCCGCCGACGCCACGGTGACCTTGGACGGCGCGCGGACGATCGGGAATCTGACCATGGGCGACACTACGGCGACTTACTTTAACTGGATACTCAACTCCGGCAGCGGCGGCCCGCTGACCATGGCGGTCAGCAGCGGCACGCCCACGATCACCGCGAAGAACGGCGCGGCGGTGGTGAACACGGTGATTGCCGGCACCGGCGGATTGCGCCTGGCCTCGACGGCGGGAACGGGTTATGTGCAATTGAACGCTGCCAACACCTACAGCGGCGGCACCATTGTGGGGGACAACGGCCAGATTTCCATCGGCAACGCTCAGGCCATCGGGTCCGGGACGCTGCAGTTTACCGAAACAGTGGGCCTCGGTCAGAATTGGGTGCAGGCGGCGGGGGCGGACCGCACGATCACCAACAATGTTGAAATCCGCTGCACCCGGTTCATCGCGGCGAACGCTACGGTTGCAGGGCAGACCGCCGGCAACCTGACCTTGAGCGGCAACGTGTTTCTGAATAACAGCGGCGCCGGAGTCCGGGACTTTTTTTGTCAAAAAAACCTGACCTTGAGCGGCTCGGTAAGCGGGGCACCGGGAGGGCTGAATCTGAATGCCGGAACGCTGATTCTTCAAGGCAGCAACACTTTCACCAACGGCGTGAGCATTACTGCCGGCGGTGTGTCAACCCTCAACATCAATGCGGACGCCGCCTTGGGTAACGCCGCCAACGGCGTGACGTTCTCGACCCACGGGACGCTGCAAGCCGGGGCCACGCCCATCACGGTGGCGGCCGGGCGGACCATCAACATCACCAATTCTTCCATCGCCACGATTGATGTGCCGACCAGCAGCTACGTCATGACCCTGGCGGGGCCGGTCACCTCAAGCAGCACGAACGGGGCGCTGCGCAAGATCGGCACGGGCACGCTCGTGCTGGACTCCGGTGCCGGCGTCACCAACCGGCTCACCGGGTTGAGCATCACCGGCGGCACCAACGAATGGCGCTCCGGCAACCTCGTCCTTTCCGCCGCTGCAGGCGTGACCGCCGGTCAGTTTACCAACGGCTTCGTGAATGCGGGCAACTTCCTGCTCACGGGCGGAAACATCACCGCTGCGCCGGGCAATTACATTTTCCCTGCCGGGCGGGGAGCTGACGGGGCCGGTGTCTTCACCCAGACCGGCGGCATTTTCGACGGCGGCAACAGCACCGAGCTCCTTGGTTACGGGATTTCAGGCATCTTCAACCTCAACGGCGGCACCAACATTTGCGGAGCAATCCAGTTTCAAACTGCCGGCAGCATCAATCTCAACGGCGGGGTTTTGAATCTGAATACCATCGGCGCGGCGACGGCCAGCCTCCCAATCTATTTCAACGGCGGCACGCTGAAAGCCAAGCAGGATGCCGTGAATCTGATCGGGAATTCTCCCGGCGGGCAATATCCCGCCGTTTTCATCAAGAACAACGGGGCGGTCATAGACAGCAGCACATTTGCTGTCACAATTCCCATTTCGTTGCAGGCGGATGCCGGCTCCACCGGCGGTCTGACCAAGCTCGGCACGGGCACGCTGACGCTGGCCACCAACAGCACCTACACCGGCAACACCACCAACACCGCCGGCCTGCTGGTGCTGGGCCATACCAACGCGCTGGGCACCGGCACCTTGGTGCTGGTCAGTAATTCCATGCTGGGAGTGTCCGCCAGCCTGAACACGGGCAGCGGGGTGACCAACGCGGTTCTGCTCGCGGCCGCCAGCACGATTACCAATGCCAGCAGTCTGAAACTTTCCGGCGTCATCAGCGGCCCGGGCGCGCTTACCAAGACGGGTGCCGGCCCCCTCACGCTTGGGGCCGTGAACACTTACAGTGGTGGGACCACGAATGCCGCGGGCAACCTCGTGTTGAACAGCCCGGGCGTGTCCCTGCCCGGCGATATCACCATCACCGCCCCCAGCGCCGGTTGTAACGTGCAGTTGGGCGCGGCCGAGCAGATTGCCGACACCGCCATCCTCACCTTTGCCACCAATGTCATCGGGCGGCTGCAACTCATGGGTTTCAATGAAACCATCGGCGGCGTTCAGGACGTTGGCGGAACCGGCAATCGGATCGTGGAAGCCGCGCCGGACACGACGAACAACCAACCGGCCACGCTGACCCTGAATGTGGTGGGGGCGGGAGCCTACAGCTTCGGCGGTTATCTGCGTGATGCCGCCAGCGCGGTCAACTCCGCCTTGTCCATTACCAAGAGCGGCACCGGCACCCAGACCTTCAGCGCTGCCCCCGCGCTGGTGTCTTATTCCGGCCCGACCGTCATCAATGACGGCGTGCTGGAATTCTCCGGCGCGAGCAGCGTGGCAAACAGTTCCGCCATCACCCTCAACGGCGGCAGTGTGAAATTCAGCGGCGGCGGCACCCGCAGCGCCCTCATCAGCGGCGCGGGCAATCTGATCA
>JAPLTZ010000452.1 GCA_026397895.1 Verrucomicrobiota bacterium
AACAAAGTAGTCTTTTTGGGCGGCGGGCATGGGCGGCACTTTTTATATGATAATCGTCATTCTGTCCATTCCCGGAAACGGAAGCGGCGTTATGATATGGGGCATGAGAAAAGCAAAAGTCGGACTCTTCGGCATCGGCCTCGACACGTATTGGCCGCAGTTCAAAGGACTCAAGCGGCGGCTGGAAGGTTATGTGCAAACTGTCGCCGGCCGCCTCGAACGGCCCGGCGTGGAGGTTGTCAACCTCGGCCCCGTGGACAACCCCGTCAAGGCGCTGGGGGCTGGGCATCGTTTCCGGCAGGAGGATGTGGACATCATTTTCCTCTACGTCACCACCTACGCGCTTTCCTCGACGGTGCTGCCGGTGGTGCAGCGCGCGAAAGTTCCCGTCATCGTGCTGAACCTCCAGCCCGCGCCGGCCATTGATTATCCGAGCTTCAACAAAATGGGCGACCGCACCGCGATGACCGGCGAATGGCTTGCCTATTGCGCCTCCTGTCCCGTGCCGGAAATCGCCAACGTCTTCAACCGCTCCAACATTTCCTTCCACCAGATCACCGGCATGCTGCACGACGACTGGGCGTGCTGGCGGGAAGTGGATGAAGGGATCGGGGCCGCGCGCGTCGCGAACGTCATGTTCCACAACCGGCTCGGCCTGATGGGGCATTATTACTGCGGTATGATGGACATCGCCTCCGACCTCACGCGCCATTGCGCCACGTTCGGCGGCCACATGGAAATCGTGGAGGTGGACGAGCTCGCGGCCCTGCGCCGCGACGTTTCCGCCGCGCAGATAAAATCCCGCGTGGCCGAGTTCAAAAAAGTTTTCGCCGTGCAGCCCGACTGTTCCCTCGCGGAACTGCAACGCGCCGCCCGCACGTCCGTCGCGCTCGACCGGCTCGTGCGCGAACACGACCTCGGCTCGCTTGCGTATTATTACATGGGCACGGGCAACGCCGCGAACGAGGACGCCATCAGCTCCATAATCCTCGGCAACTCCCTGCTCACCGCGCGCGGCGTCCCGGTGGCCGGCGAATACGAGGTCAAGAACGCGCAGGCGATGAAGATCATGGACACCTTCGGCGTGGGCGGCTCGTTCACGGAATACTACGCGATGGATTTCACCGACGACGTGGTGCTCATGGGCCACGATGGGCCGGGGCACATCGCCATCGCCGAGGGCAAGACCAAGGTGCGCCCGCTCAAGGTCTATCACGGCAAAGTCGGGCGCGGCCTCTCCGTGGAAATGTCCGTGAAACACGGCCCCGTGACGTGCCTCTCCGTCGTCGAGACCACGGACGGCACACTGAAACTCCTCGTCGCCGAGGGCGAATCCGTGCCCGGCCCGATTCTTGAAATCGGCAACACGAACAGCCGTTACCGCTTCCGCATCGGCGCGCGGGCGTTCGTGAACAACTGGAACGTACACGGTCCGGCGCACCACTGCGCGGTGGGCGTGGGGCACGTCGCGGACAAGATCGAGAAGCTCGGCAAGTTGCTGAAGATGGAAACCGTGCGGGTTTGCTGAAGCTCGCGGGAGGGACGGCGTGCCGCCGTCCCTGATTTTGGGAGTGCGCGGGCATGACCGCGCTTTGGAACGGGGAGACATGTCTCCCTGTGGGAAAGTGGCGACGTGTCGCCGCAGTCCAAGACAGCGTCCCAAACAAAAAGCCGCGCCTTTACGGGCGCGGCCTGTTTTTGAAATCGTTCACCGATTCACCGCCGCCGCCGGGCCGGGCCGAAGTAGTAGCCGCCGCTGAGTCGCACTCCCTTGACCTTGCGCTCGTGGCCGACGGCCTGGCCGGGTTTGCCTTCCTCGAAGAGCGCGGTGTATTTGTAGTTGAAGGTTTCCAATTTGATGCGCTCGATT
>JAPLTZ010000094.1 GCA_026397895.1 Verrucomicrobiota bacterium
TGGGCGTCGCGGGTCGGCTCGGCGGCGCGGGGGCGCGTGCCTTTGATGGGGCGGGTGAGGATGTGCGCGCCGCTGACGCGCAGGAACAGCTCCGGCGAGGAGGAGGCGATCTGGAAATCGCCGCAGTCGAGAAACGCCGCGAATGGCGCGGGCGAAACGGCGCTCAAGCGCTGGAACAATTCCCAACCACTGAACTCGCACGGTGCGGTAAGGCGCTGGGAGAGGTTGACCTGGTAGATGTCGCCGGCACGGATGTAGCGCTGGGCGCGCGCGACGGCGGCGAGGAATTGGGCGCGGGTGACATTCGAGGCGAGGAGGGAGGATGGAGGATGGAGGATGGACTTCCCGGCGGGCGGCAACTCGACACCAGAAAGTTTTTCGCGCCACCAGTCGGCTTGCTCCCCCGCCCGCGCTTCGCTGCGCGAGCCGTCGGCGGCGAGGCCGGTGGCGACGATCCAGGTTTTGCCAAGCTGATGGTCGAAGACGACGAGGCTGTCGTAGAAACCGACGTGGCAGTCGGGCAGTTCGAGGTCGTTGACGGCGCGGCGCGGGAGCTGCGGCTCGACGAAGTTTTTCAGGTCGTAGCCCCAGCAACCGAATGCGCCGCCGAGCGGGAACGGCAGGTCGGCTTCGTCGAGAATTTCGTAGCGCGCCATCAGTGCGTCAAGAAGCTGCCACGGGTTGCCGAATTGGAGTTGGGGTCTGGGGTCTGGGGTCTGGGGTCTGGAGATTTCGCAGCGTGAGCCGGAGGAGCGGAAGGTCAGAAACGGCTTTGCCACGATGAAGGAATAGCGCGCCGCCGGCGAATCGAAGAGCGCGCTCCGCAGTAACATCAGGCCCGGCTCACCGCAGAGTTGGGCGACGAGCGACTCGGGCGTGTGCGCGGTCTGGATTTCGTGGAGGAGCGAGGACATTTTACGCAAACGCCGGCGGGACGCTTTCGGGCGGGCCGACGCGGCGTTCGTAGTCGAGGATGACGTTGATCGCCTCCTGCGGGTCGTCGGTGATGGTCACGAGCTTGAGGTCGGCAGGACTGATGTAGCCGGGCTTGGCCATCTCGGCCTCCATCCATTTGAGCAGGCCGTTCCAGAATTTGCGACCGAAGAGGATGAGCGGGAATTGCGGGATGCGCTGCGTCTGCACGAGCGTGATGACCTCGGAGAATTCGTCCAGCGTGCCGAAGCCGCCCGGCATGAACACGAACGCGACGCTGTATTTCACGAAGCAGACTTTGCGGGAAAAGAAGTAGTGAAAGTTGATGGGGATGTTGGCGTAGGGATTTCCCTTCTGCTCGTGCGGCAGTTCGATGTTCAGCCCGACCGACCGGCCTTTCGCGCGCGCCGCGCCTTTGTTGCCCGCCGTCATGATGCCCGGCCCGCCGCCGGTGACGACGGCGAGGTTATTTTTGGCGAGGCCGTAGGCGAGAGTTTCGGCGGCTTTGTAATAGGGATTGGTCGGCTTCATGCGCGCCGAGCCGAAAATGGTGACAGCCGGGCCGATGCGGGAAAGGGTTTCAAACGAATCCACAAATTCCGCCATGATGCGGAAGATGCGCCACGGGTCTTCCTTGATGAAACCGTTGGAGTTGGTGTTCATGGCCGGAGAATAGGCCGCCCGCCGGGCGAACACAAGCGGGACGCGGCGGCGACGGATGCGCGCGGTTTGGCTGTTTGAGAAAACGGGTGTAGATTCGGGCAGGATGAACCCGGAGTATTCAAAATTCATCAGCGATGTCTGGCACGCCCGCCCGATGCTCGTCATTCTACTGGTCACGGGACTGATTGTCTTCGTCCTGTGCGTCGTGGACACGCACTTTCACCGCAAGAAACTCAAGAAGCGGCATCAGCCCAAACACCATCATTGACCGCGAGCGAACGAACCTACGCCGGTCGCCGCTGAATCAGTTCGATCTCGTATCCTTCCGGCGCGTCAATGAAGGCGAAGGTCGTCCCGCTGGAACTCGTCGTCGGGCCGTCGGAATATTTCAGGCCGTGCTGCGCGAGATGCTTCCCGAATTCTTCCAAGCTCTCCACCTCGAACGCCAGATGCGTGAGGTCGGCCTGCACCGCCACCGGCCCGCTGCCGGGGAAATAGGTAATCTCGATCAGTTCCTCGCTGCCCGGCGTCTTGAGGAAGACCAGCTCCGAACCGCGCGGCGACTTGTGGCGCCGGATTTCCTCCAGCCCGAGGATTTCGCGGTAGAATTTCACCGTGCGTTCAAGGTCGTTGACGCGGTAGCGCGTGTGCAGCAGTTTTTTCGCCCAATTCATGCGCGCAAGATAGCCCGCGCCGCGACTGGCGCAAAGATTTTCATTTCTCGCCGCCGTTTTCTCCGGCATTGTTGTGGCATGGGTAAACGACGCGAAGCGCGCGAACGCGCAGTCCAATTTCTGTTCCAACACGACTTGAACCCGCCCGAAGACATCGAGGCGGCGCTGAATGAATTCTGGGACTCCCAGCGCGCCGCCGCTCTGGCCGAAGACAAAGGCCCGGCCAACTGGGGCGAAAAAACCGAACTGCCGCCGCCCACCACCGACGAGGCTGCCATGCGACTCTTCGCCGAACCGCTCATCCGCGGCACGCTCCAGCACCGCGACGCCATTGACGCCGAAATCAAGAAGCACGCGCAGAACTGGGACCTGCACCGCATGGCCGCCGTGGACCGCAACATCCTCCGCCTCGCCATCTTTGAGATGCTCCACCGCGACGACATCCCGCCCGTCGTCTCCATCAACGAAGCCGTGGACATCGCCAAAAAATTCTCCACCGAAGACAGCGGCAAATTCGTCAACGGCCTCCTCGACAAGGTCAAAGGCGAACTGATGAGACCGGCGCGCATCGTGAAATGAGTTTCGCCGACCTCCATCTTCACACGAAATTTTCTGACGGCACCTACACCCCGGAAGAACTCGTCGCGCAGGCCCAGTTTCACAAGCTCGCCGCCATCGCCCTCACCGACCACGACACTGTGGAAGGCTGCGCCCGCGCCGCCGCCGCCTGCGCCGACGCCGGCATCGAATTCATCCCCGGCAGCGAACTCACCTCCGAACACGACGGCGTCGAAGTCCACATCCTCGCCTACTTCGTGGACATGACCAACGCGTCATTCCTCGCCGAGGTCGCCAAGTTTCAGGCCGTCCGCCAGAACCGCATCCGCGAAATGTGCGCCAAGCTCAACGACCTCGGCATCGGCCTGCAGGCGGATGAGGTTTTTCAACTCGCCAGTTGCCATTCGCCCGGCCGCCCGCACGTCGCCCGCGCGCTCGTGGCCGGAAAACATTGCCGCAGCCTCGACGTAGCCTTTGACCGCTTTCTCAAGAAAGGCCGCCCCGCCTTCGTGCCCAAGTTCAAGATGTCCGCCCCGCGCGACATCGAACTCATCCACCAGGCCGGCGGCCTCGCCGTGATGGCGCACCCCGCCCTGAACGAGACTGATGCCATCATCCCCGCCATCGTCGAAGCGGGGCTGGACGGCATCGAGGTCTTCCACACCAAGCACGGCCCCGGCGCCAACAAGCGCTACATGGACCTCGCCAAGAAATTCAACCTGCTCGTCACCGGCGGCAGCGATTGCCACGGCATGAGCAAAGGCCGCCCGCTCATCGGCACCGTGAAGCTGGATTACAGCTACGTCGAAAAAATGAAAGAACGCCGCGCTGCAAAATAGTTTCTTCATTCTGCATTCTTAATTCTTCATTTTGAACATGGGTTTATTTTCCAA
>JAPLTZ010000352.1:0-1404 GCA_026397895.1 Verrucomicrobiota bacterium
CACGGGTTTGAATTTACTGATTTGCGGCGGCGGCGAAAGGATGAATCCGCGAATTACGCGAATTGCCGCGAATGAATTCCCAAAAAACAATTCGCGTAATTCGCGGATCACTTTCCTTCCAGGCCTTTGAGGTAGGCGAAGACGAGTTCGGGGAGTTTGCTGCTGTAGCCGCCTTCGAGGAGGCTGAAAGTCGGCACGCTCATCTTGCGGAGCGATGCGCCGAGCCAGTGGAAATCCTCCATTTCGAGCGTGCCTTGCGCGAGCGGGTCGCGGACGTAGGCGTCGAACCCGGCGGAGACGCCGATGAGGGTGGGTTTGAATTTCTTGAGGTGGTCGAGCGCGCTTTCCAGCACTTCGCGGTAGTGCGCACGCGGCGTGTGCGGCGGCACGGGGAAGTTGAAACAATTGTGGCCGGTGTTGCGCGCGCCGGTATCGGGATACGCGGGGTGCTGGTGGACGGAAAAGAACGCCGCGCCGTGCTGGTTCTTCAAAATGTCCTCCGTGCCGTTGCCGTGGTGGACATCGAAGTCGAGCACGGCGACGCGCTTCGCGCCGGCGTCGAGCGCGGCGAGGGCGGCGATGGCGACGGAGTTGAGATAGCAGAAGCCCATGCTGCGGTTGCGCGTGGCGTGGTGGCCGGGCGGGCGGAGGAGATTGAAGGCGGTTTCGCCGGCGCGGGCGGATTGCATGGCGGTGAGCGCGCCGCCGACGGAACGGCGGGCGTGGGCGGCGATGCCGGCGTGATACGGCGTGTCGGCATCGAAATCTTCCTCGACGTAGAGGCGGGAGATCATCTGCGGCGAGTGGGCGCGGAGAATCAATTCATCGGTGACCTCGCCGGGCGCGGCCCACGCGAGCGGCAGTTCGGTCTGGGCGCGGAGGGCTTTGACGGTCTCGGTGACGCGGGCGGGACGCTCGGGATGGCCGGGACGCCGGTAGTTTGCGCACTGCTCGTCGAAAATGATTTTCATGGAACGCGGGACGTGTAACAGAAACCGCGCGTCCGGGGTAGAAGATTTTCCGGCTTTTGGGCGTCGCCGATAATTCTGTCGCGTGCCGGCGGCGGGCGGAGTAAATTCCGAACGGTTGCGCGGGAAAACCGTCCAAGCATTGAACCCTCTTTGAATGATGAACCGAATTGTCCACCGGCAGATTCTCCTCGCGCTCGCGCTCGCGGCGCTGGCGCTGTCACCGCTGGCGCGCGCGGCGGATTCGTTTGTGTGGGATGCGCGGCAGAAGCAGATTTCGGCGGAAGTCGGGTCGTGGCCGCTGCCGGTGCTGTTGCAGAAAATCACGGCGGCGACCGGCTGGGAGGTGTTCGTGGAGCCGGGGACGAGCTTCGCGGCGTCGGCCAAGTTCCAGAAGCTGCCGCTGGGCGACGCGCTGCACGCGCTGCTGGGCAAA
>JAPLTZ010000352.1:1418-1944 GCA_026397895.1 Verrucomicrobiota bacterium
CAAATTGAATTTCGCGCTGGTGCCGCAGACGAACGCGCCGGCGCGGCTCTACGTTTTCCAAACGACGATGCAGGCGGCGACGCAACTGGTCGCGGCGGAAAAACTGGCCGGCGGCAAGCTCGACACCTGCAAACCCATCCCGAACCAGCTCGTCGTGACGGTGAAGCCGGGCACGGACATCGAGGCGCTCGCGCGGCAGCTCGGCGCGAAAATCATCGGTAGCGTGGACGGCCTGAACACCTACCTGCTGGAATTTCCCGACGCGGCGGCGGCGCAGGCGGCGCGGTCGTCGCTCGGCGGCAACGCGAGTGTCGTGGCGGTGGACAGCAATTATCAGGCGGAGAAACCGCTGCCCGCGCAGGAGTTGCTGGCGAGTTCCGCGCCGTTTTCGGACATGCACGCGAAGGCGGCGAGCGAGGGCACGGCGACGGTGGGGTTGATTGACACCTGGGTGGACGCGCAGGGCGGGTGCGGCTTGAGCGGTTTTCTGCAAGCGGCGATTTCCGTGGCGGGCACGGGCGCGGGC
>JAPLTZ010000280.1 GCA_026397895.1 Verrucomicrobiota bacterium
CACGCCCGCCGACCATCCGGCGCGGGATTCGCAGGACACGTTTTATCTGGCGAAGCCAGCCAATCCCCAACTCCCAACTCCCAACTCCCAACTGCTCCGAACTCACACGAGTTCGGTGCAGATTCGCGTGATGGAAAAACAGCCGCCGCCCGTGCGCATCATCGTGCCGGGCCGCGTATATCGCCGCGACAACGCCGACGCCACGCACAATCCCACCTTCCATCAGATCGAAGGGCTTTACGTGGACAAGAACGTCACGGTCGGCGACCTCAAGGGCACGGTGGAATTCGTCTTCAAGGAACTCATGGGCAGCGACGTGAAGATCCGTTTCCGCCCGCACTACTTCAGCTACACCGAGCCAAGCTACGAGATTGATTTCACCAACGCGCTCGTGAAGAGGATGGGCAAGGACTGGCTGGAAATCGCCGGCTGCGGCATGGTGCATCCGCAGGTGTTCGAGACCGTCGGCTACGATCCCGAAGTCTGGACCGGCTGGGCGTTCGGCTTTGGCATCGAACGCATCGCCATGCTCCGCTACGGCATCAACGACATCCGCCTCTTCTACGAAAACGACGTGCGGTTCTTGAAACAATTCTGACGTCGCCGGTCATGTTTTCACACCCTCCCATCAGACCCTCGCTTCCCGACCCCGTCGCCTCCGGTGCGGCCAGCGATGCCCGCGACGCGCAGAACAAGGTCGAGGCGATGAGCCATGACATCGAGCGGTTGCTGATGATTACTGAGGCGCTGTGGGAGGTTTTGAAAACACATCACGGCTACGCCGATGCCGACCTGATGGAATTGGTGCACAAGATTGACCTGCGCGACGGCAAGCTGGATGGCCGCGTGGCCAAAGAACCGCCCAAGCCGTGTCCGAAGTGCGGTCGCACGGCGGCGCGGTTGCGGCCGTTGTGCCTCTACTGCGGCTGCCCGATTCCCCAATCGCCCTTCGCACGCTGATTCAATCAGTCGCCAGCGCGGCGTTTCTGCCGCCGGGAATTTTCCCCAGATGCCAGATGAGGAAGCCGTGGAGGAACTGCTGGATTTCCCGCGTTTGCGGTGCGCTCAACTTCAGGCGGAGCAGCGCGGGCCAGTTTTTCAAGGTGAGTTCTTCCAGGATTTTCCGCGCGCCGGGCGTGAGTTTGCCTTCCGCAAGGTCGGGTGACTGGCCGAGTTCATGCAGCAGCTTCATCTCGAAGGCGAAGATAGCGAGCGGTTGCGGCGGCTGTTGCGGGAGTTGCCGCAGCAACCCGGCCATCAATTCAAACACGGCGGGCAACGGCGTTTCCGTTTCGGTGGTCTGCTCGACGAGCGCGGCGGCATAACAGGCTTGCTGGAGGCGACCGAGTTCCGTGCGCAAAGTTTCGTTCGTTCCGCGCAGGCTGACTTCGCGGAGCGCGTGGAGTTCGGAGCGCCGGCTGCGTTGGAAACTGAAGTCCGCTTCGTAAAACAAATCCAGCTTGCCGCGAAAACTGGATTTGGGCCGGCGCGCGCCTTTGGCGACGGTGGCGATGCGGCCGAGTTCCGGCGTTAGCCAATGCACAATGAGGCTGGTCTCGGTGAGCGGGCGGACGCGCAGGATGATGCCGGAAGTGCTTTCGGTCATTTCGATTCAGGTGGCGGCGGCACGAAATTAGGCGAGAGCGCGCCGAGGCTGACGATGTATTTGATGGCGTCGGGCACGGACATGTCGAGCTTGGTGACCTTGTCCTCCGGCACGAGCACGAGGAAGCCGGACGTGGGATTCGGCGTGGTGGGAATGAAGACCGACACCACCCGCTCCTTCGTCTTGGCCTGCACTTCCTGGCGTTGCTCGCTGGTGAGGAAGCCGACGGAATACATCCCTTCGCGCGGAAACTCGACCAGCACGACGGTCTTGAACGAATTCTTGCTGCCGGACGAAAACGCCTCGTTGACCTGCTTGATGGCACCGTAGATTTTGTTGAACAGCGGAATCCGCAGCATCACGGCCTCGACCCACTCAATGGTTTTCTTCCCGAAATAATTCCGCGCGAGCCGGCCAAGCACGCTGGTGAGCAACACCGCGAGCGTCAGCGCGGCGAGACTCCAATACCAATACATCGGGCCGGTGCCCGGGCCGTTCGGACCGGCGCGGTGGGTGAATTCGTGCGGGAGAAAGAAGAGCAGGGTGTCCGTGATGTTGGCGACGGTGCCGAAGAGCCAGACGAGCACGGCCACGGAAATCACCGCCGGCAGCACGATGAACAAGCCGGTCAGAAAATTGGCGCGCCAGCGGACAAACAGACTTTTTTCTTCCATGCCGCAAGTCTAGCGGGCGAGGCGGGCGAGGGGAAATTCTTTTGCGAGGCGACGCAGGAGGCGGTTCTCCTCGCGCTTCATCTTGCGGCGCGCGGTGGCGGCGTGGTCGTCGTGGCCGAGCAGGTGCAGAACGCCGTGAATGACGTAGCGGACGACTTCGGACTGCCACGTCGTTCGGAATTCGCGGGCCTGCGCGATGGCGTCGTCGAGGCAGATGAAGAGTTCGCCGTGCAGAACAGTTTCGGGTTTCGGGTTTCGGGTTTCGGGTTTGGAATGGTCGAACGTGATGACGTCGGTGGAGCCTGCGTGGTTGAGGAAGGTTCCGTTGACGCGCGCCATCTCGGTCGCGGCGACGAGGCGGAGGCCGAGTTCGGCCTCGGCGATTTCCAATTCGGCGAGCAGGGCCGTGGCGATTTGCCGGAGCAGGCGCGCGTTGATTTTTTTCCGGTGCTGGCGGTTGGCGATGACAACGGTCATGCGATTCAGGTCTTGGCTTTGCCGCGATGTTCTTCGTAGGCGCTGATGATGCGTTGCACGAGCGGATGGCGGACGACATCGCGCTTGTCGAACTCGATGACGGCGATGCCTTCGACGTTCTTCAACGCGCGGTGGGCTTCGATGAGGCCGGAGTTTTTGTGCGCGGGCAGGTCGGTCTGGGTTTCGTCGCCGGTGATGACGGCTTTCGAGCCGTGGCCGAGGCGCGTGAGGAACATCAGCATCTGCTCGGTGGTGGAATTCTGCGCCTCGTCGAGGATGATGAAGGCGTTGTTCAGCGTGCGGCCGCGCATGTAGGCGAGCGGCGCGATCTCGATGACGCCGCGCTCGGTGTGTTTCTGGATGTCCTCGAGGGGGAGCATGTCGTGGAGCGCGTCGTGGAGCGGGCGGAGGTAGGGGAGAATCTTTTCGTAAAGGTCGCCGGGCAGGAAGCCGAGGGCTTCGCCGGCCTCGACGGCGGGGCGGGTGAGGATGATGCGGGAGACTTTGCCGTCCTTGAGTGCGGCGAGGGCTTGGGCGACGGCGAGGTAGGTTTTGCCGGTGCCGGCGGGGCCGATGCCGAAGGTGATATCGTGGTGGCGGATGGCGTCCACGTATTTTTTCTGGCCGACGGTCTTGGGCGTGACGGGGGATTTCTTGGAGGAGGTGTGGGTGCGGTCGTCGGACAAGGTTTTCAGCGCGTCCGCGCCATGTTCGCCGAGGACGGCGAGGGCGTGGGCGAAGTCGCGGTTGCGGACGGGCGTGCCGGCTTTGAGGTTGCTTTCAAGTGAGGCGAACAGTTGCCGGGCGCGGGCGAGGGCGTCGGGTTTGCCTTCGAGTTTGATCCAGCCTTCGCGGGTGGTGGCTCTGACGCCGAGTTTTTCCTCGAGCGACTTGAGGTTTTGCGGGTCGTGGTTGAAAAGCTGCTGGGCGAAGCGGGCGCTTTCGTAGTGGAGGGTTTCGGTGGGCATCGAAAGAAAATGAAGAATTAAGAATGCAGAATGAAGAAACCTATTGAGCCAACGCGGCGCGGAGTTTGGCGGCGACGGCGGTGAGGGCGTCGGGCAGGACGGAGGTTGCGCCGAGGACAGGCATGAAGTTGGTGTCGCCGAGCCAGCGGGGGACGATGTGGATGTGGAGGTGTTCTTGGATGCCCGCGCCGGCGACTTTGCCGAGGTTGATGCCGATGTTGAAGCCGTCGGGTTTCATGACGGCGGTGAGGGCGTTGGTGCAGCGGCGGACGAGTTGCCAGAGGTCGGCGAGTTCTTCGGGGGTGAGGCCGTTGAGGTCGGGGACTTCCTTGTAGGGCAGGACGAGGACGTGGCCGCCGTTGTAGGGGTAGCGGTTGAGGAGGGCGAAGCAGGTTTTGTCGCGGGCGATGACGAGGTTGGTTTCGTCGTCGGAGGATTGGGCGATGGTGGCGAAGAGGCCGGGTTCGAGCTTGGGCTTGGGAGCGAGGATGTATTCGATGCGCCAGGGTGCGTGGAGTGATTCCATGGTGTTTAGAGGGAAGGCTTGATGCCTTCGAGCCGGCCGCGGAGGACGTAGACGAGGGCTTTGACGGCAAGCTCGATGAACATGAATGGCTTGGCGATGAAGTCGTTGGCGCCGGCCATGGTGGAGTTGGCGCGGGCTTCGAAATCGGTGAGGTTGGTGACGAAGACGACGGGGGTTTTTTTGTGCGCGGGGATGGAACGGAGTTTGGCGCAGAGTTCAAAGCCGTTCATGCCGGGCATGTCGGCGTCGAGGATGACGAGGTCGTAGGAATTGTCGGCGAGCAGTTGGAGGGCGGCAATCGGGTCGTCCAGGTCCTGCGAGGTGAGCTTGGCTTTTTCGAGGGCGTGGGTGACGCCGCGACGGGAAAGGAGTTCGTCGTCCACGACGAGGATGCGGGCGGGGCGGCTCTTGAGGGTGTCGGCGGCCTTGCCGCGTTTGAAGATGAATTCCAGAAAGTCAATGGTGCTGGCGACGGTGCGGATGGTGGAGGGGGTGAGGTTCTGGGGTTTTTCCTGGAGTTCGCGGACGAGGGCTTCGAGGGCTTCGGCCATGTGGGCGAGGGACGTGGTGCCGGCGACGCTGGCGTTGCCGGCGAGGGTGTGGATGTTGGCGTAGATGGCTTCGAGCGATTGCATCCGGCCTTCGGCATCGGGGGTTTTGACGAGGGTCTGGTGCAGGGCGCGCAGGGTGTTGAGCTGGCCGGGGAATTGTTTGCGGAAATCTTCGCCCAGGTCGGGCGGCGGGGCGGCGGGCGCAGGCTCGGCCATCTTCAATTTGGCTTTGACCGGTTCGGCGGGGGCGACGGCGGGGTCGGCCATCTTGAGTTTGGTCGGGGGCGGCGCGACCGGGGCGGCGGCGGGCGGAGCTGCCGGGGCGGTGGCGCTGGCGGTCGTGGCCGAGCTGACCAGACTGTGGATGGCTTCGATGATTTGCTTGGGGGTGCAACTGGCCTTGGAGAAACATTTGGAGGCGCCGGCTTTCCAGGCTTCCTTCATGACGTTGCTCAGGTAGGTGTTGGAGAAAACGATGATGGGCAGTTTCTCGAAGGCGGGCTGGGCGCGAAGTTTTTTCATGATCTCGACGCCGGGGAGGTCGGGGAGCATGAGGTCGAGGATGATGAGGTCGGGCTGGAAGGTGCTGACGAGTTCGAGGCCGGCCTGGCCTTCGTTGGCGACTTCGACCTGGAATCCTTCCACGAGGAGTTTGTTGCGGTAGACGTTGGCGACGATCTGGTCGTCTTCGATGATGAGAATCTTTTTCATGGTGGCGATGGGCTAGACGGTGGGCGCGGGCGCGGGGTTTCGGGATTGATGCCCGGCCAGAAAATTTTGGATGCGGGCGAATTCGCGGTTGGCGGTCTGGAGCAATTCGGCGGCGGTGACGAGCTTGCCTTCGTGCCCCTGTTTTTCGAGTTCGCGGAGGGCGGGGAGGATGGCGTTGATGCCGCAGGTGGCGCTGGCGCCGGCACAACTGTGGGCGAGGCGGCGGACGGCGGGGGCGTCGTTGGCGGCGATGGCGGTGTGGAGTTGGTCGAGCTGGCCGGTGGTTTGTTTGAGGTAGAGTTCGACGAGGTCGCGGAGGCCGGCGGGGTCGTTGTCGGCGAGGTCGAGGAGGCGGGGCATGTCCACGGGCGGCTCGATGGCGGCGGCGGGGGAAGGATTCGCCGGAGCGGGGGCGATGGTTTCGGTGGTGGCGTTGCCCCAGTGTTCGAGGATGCGGCGGATGTCTTCGGGGCGGACGGGTTTGGCGAGGTAGTCATTCATGCCGGCGGCGAGGCATTTTTCGCGGTCGCCGTGCATGGCGTTGGCGGTCATGGCGATGATGAGGATGTTGGGATGGTAGTTGGGGAGTTGCTGTTGCTGGCGTTCGCGGATGGCGCGGGTGGCTTCGATGCCGTTCATTTCGGGCATTTGCACGTCCATGAAAACGATGTCGTAGGGCTGGCGGTCGAGGGCGGCGAGGGCTTCGAGGCCGTTGTGGGCGAGGTCGGATTTGTAGCCCATCTGCTGGAGGAGGCGGGCGGCGACTTTCTGGTTCACGGCGTTGTCGTCGCAGAGGAGGACGCGCAGGGGCAGGCGGCTGGCGAGGTTGGGGTCGAGTTTGTTGTTGGCGGCGGTGGTTTTGGCGGCGGCGGGTTTGGTGCCGGAGATGACTTGGACGAGGGTTTGCTGGAGTTGCAGGGGTTTGATGGGTTTGGTGAGACAGGTGGCCAGGGCGGCGGCGGCGAATTCGGCGGTGTTGGTGTGGATGCCGACGGAGGTGAGCAGGAGGATGGGTAGTTGCCGGCCGGCGGGGAGTTTGCGGATTTCGCCGGCGAGGGTGACGCCGTCCATGCCGGGCATCTGCATGTCGAGGATGGCGAGGTCAAATTTTTCGCCAGCGCGCAGCCATTCGAGGGCTTGGGCGGGGGTTTCGGTGCTGCGGGAGTGCATGCCCCATTTGCCGGTGAGGGTGGTGAGGACGTGGATGTTGGTGGCGTTGTCGTCCACGATCAACGGGCGGAGACCGGCGAGCTTGGGGTGCGGCGTGGCGATGGAAATTTTGGTGGCACCGATGGCGGGTTGCAGCGGGATGATGAAGTGAAAGGTGGCGCCTTTTTGGGCGACGCTTTCGACCCACATCTTGCCGCCCATGAGTTCGGCGAGCTGTTTGCTGATGGCGAGGCCGAGGCCGGTGCCGCCGTATTTGCGGCTGGTGGAAATGTCACCTTGGCTGAAGGCTTTGAACAGGCGCGCCATCTGGTGCGGGGGGATGCCGATGCCGGTGTCGCGCACGGAGAAATGGAGCTGCCAGGGATGCGCGGGTTCGGCGTGGGAGACGGGGGCGGAATGGATTTTGACCTGGAGGAAGACTTCGCCGGCGGCGGTGAATTTGATGGCGTTGCTGAGGAGGTTGACGAGCACCTGCCGCAGGCGGGCGGGGTCGCCTTCGAGGGGCGAGGGGATGCCGTCGTCCATCTGGTAGGCGAGGTCGAGGTGTTTTTCGGCGGCCTTGCTGGCGAGGAGGTCGAGGGTGTCTTCGATGCAGGCGCGGAGTTCGAAGGGGCGGCGTTCGAGTTCGAGCTTGCCGGACTCAATTTTGGAGAAGTCGAGGATTTCGTTGATGATGTTGAGCAGGGCTTCGCTGGAAGAATAGATGGTGTCCACATAGCCGCGCTGTTCCGGCGTGAGCGGGGTTTCCAGCAGCAGGCCGGACATGGCGATGACGCCGTTCATGGGGGTGCGGATTTCATGGCTCATGGTGGCCAGAAAATCCGCCTTGGCCTGGGTGCTGGTTTCGGCGGCTTCGCGGGCGGCGACCAACTGATGATTGGTGTGGGTGAGCTGGTCTTGCAGCCGTTTGGCGCGGAGCAGGGCGCGGAGGCGGGCGCGGAGCTCGGCGGATTCAAACGGCTTGGTCAGGTAATCCACGGCGCCCAGCTCGAAGCCGCGCACCTTGTCCTCGGTGCGGTTGCGGGCGGTGAGGACGATGACGGGGATGGCTGCGGTGCGGGGTTCGTGCTTGAGTTTGAGCAGCACGTCAAACCCGCTGGCGCCGCCGGGCAGGCCGAGGTCGAGCACGATGAGGTCGGGCGCGCGTTCCAGCGCGAGGGCGAAAGCTTCCTCGGCATTGTGCGCGGGGATGAGCGTGATGTTGTCGGCCTGCAACAGGCCGGCGAGCACCCGTTGCAGTTCCGCGTCGTCCTCGACGAGGAGAACATGAGACGTCAATCCACTCATAATTTTCCACCGGCGGATAAATCCATTGCCGAACAAGCTGATTCAACAACAAAATCCCGCGCGAGGCCAACGGATTTTTTCCCTAAATTGCCGACCCGCCGCAAAGAATCATTGCGCGACCCCGGCGAGTCCGCGTAAATTCCCGCGCATGGCACCGGCTGTGTTGAACCGCGAAACGGCGCGTGGGGTCTCCTCCGCGCGCGACGCCCATGTGCGAGCCTTCCGGGTGATGCTGCTGGCGCGGCTGCTGGATGAAAAATTCGCCACGCTCTACCGCGCGGGCAAAATCCAGGGCGGCGTCTTTCTCGGCCGCGGCCAGGAAGCCCTGAGCGTTTCCATCGGACTGGCGCTGCACAAAGGCGATGTCTTCGCGCCGTTGATCCGCGACGCCGCCGGGCGCCTGGCGTTTGGCGAGACCGTGCTGGACGCCGTCCGCACCTACCTCGGCTCGCCGCTCGGCCCCATGCGCGGGCGCGACGGCAACGTCCACCGCGGCAAACCGCGCGAGGGCTACCTGCCGATGATCAGCCATCTCGGCGCGATGGTGTCCGTCGTGAACGGCGCGTTGCTGGCGCACAAATTCAAAAAGATTTCCGGCACCGTCGGCGCGGCCTGCCTCGGCGACGGCGCCACTTCCACCGGGTCGTTCCACGAAGCGCTCAACCAGGCCGCCGTCGAAAAACTCCCCCTCGTCCTCGTCGTCGCCAACAACCAGTTCGCCTACTCCACGCCCAACGCCAGCCAGTTTGCCTGCGCCGCCCTCGCCGACAAGGCCGCCGGCTACGGCATCGCCGGCCACACCGTGGACGGCACGGACTTGAGCGCCTGCCTCGAAACCGTCGGCAAAGCTGTTGCCGATGCCCGCGCCGGGCATGGCCCGCAGCTCATCGTCGCCGACCTCCTCCGCCTCTGCGGCCACGGCGAGCACGACGACGCCAGCTACATTCCCGCCGCGCAGAAAAATTCTCCCCAAGGCCGCGACTGCCTGAAAGTCGCCGAGGAAAAAATCCTCCGCGAACAGTGGGCCGACAAAGCCGTGCTCGAAAACTGGCGCGCCGAAGCCGCCCGCGAAATCGAAACCATCGTCGCCCAAGTCCAGCGCGAGCCGGCGCCCGATCCTTACGAGGAAGATTGGACCGCGCTCAGCACGAAGAATTTTCAAGAGGGGTTGGAATGAGCATCACCTACCTCGAAGCCATCCGCGAAGCGCAGGCCAAGGCTCTGCGCGACGACCCGCGCGTGTTCATCTACGGGCAGGACGTCGGCGCGTTCGGCGGCGCGTTCAAGGCCACAAAAAATCTGGCGAAAGAATTTCCCGGACGCGTGCTCGACGCGCCCATCAGCGAGGATGCGATGGTCGGCGCGGCCGTCGGCGCGGCAATTGAAGGCATGCGCCCGATCATCGAAATGCAGTTCGCTGACTTCTCGACCATCGGCTTCAACCAGATCGTCAATCAGGCGGCGACGCTTTTCTGGCGCACGCAGGTATCGTGTCCCATCGTCGTGCGGCTGCCGTTCGGCGGCACCTCCGGCGGCGGGCCGTTCCACAGCCAGAGCATCGAAACCATTTACGCCCATTACCCCGGCCTCGTCGTGATGACGCCCGCGACGGTCGAGGACGCCTACGCGATGCTGCTCGAGGCTGTGGCCATTGATGACCCGGTGGTTTTTTGCGAACACAAGCTGCTGTATTACCATCTCAAGGCGGAAAAACTCCCGACCGAGGCGCTGCCCGTCGGCAAGGCGCGCATCGCCCGCGAAGGTCGCGACCTGACCATCGTGGCCTACAGCGCGATGGTGCATGAGGCGCGCTCCGTGAAGCCGCTGGACACCGACACCGTCATGGCGAGCGTCGCGCGCACGGGGCGGTTGCTGTGCGTGGGTGAATCGTGGCCGTGGGGTGGCGTCACGGCGGAAGTCATCGCCCGCGTCGCCAGCGAAGGCTTCGGCTTGCTCGACGCGCCGCCGATGCGCCTCAACGCGAAAGACACGCCGGTGCCGTATCACCCGAATCTCTGGGCCGCGCACCGCCCGACCGCGCGCTCGATTGCTGCGAACGCGCGCAAACTTTTGCGAAGCTAAAATTTATGCCGCAAGTTCCCATCATCATGCCGCAGCTCGGCGAGTCCATCGCCGAGGCGACCATCATCAACTTCCTCGTCAACGCTGGCGACAACGTTGAGGCGGACCAGGACATCGTCGAGGTCGAAACCAACAAGGCCACGATGAACGTCACGTCGCCCTGCCGGGGCCGCATCAGCAAATGGACGGCGCAGACCGGCGAAAGCTACCTCGTCGGCGCGACGCTCGGCGAGATCGAAGCGACGAAGGAAGACGCGGCCAAGACCGGGTTTGACACCGCCGCGTTCACCGCCGAGAAGGCCGAGGCCGCCAAGGAGACCAAGCCCGCCGGCGCGGGCCGCAGCCGCGTAGACCCGACCATCCGCGGCCTGCCCGTGCCCGCCAACGCCGCGGGCGCGAGCTACATTTCGCCGCGCATGAAGGCGCGTATGAACGAACTTGGCCTCCACGCCGCTGATCTGGCGGGCATCGCCGGCAGCGGCGCGGCGGGGCGCGTGACGGTGCAGGATTTTGAAAATTTCATCGCCAACCTGGAGAAGCAGAAGCTTACGCCCGCCTCCTCCATGCGTGTGGCCGTGGCTGACGCGATGCGCCGCAGTTGGACGCGCCCGCTGGCGATGGTCGCGCTGCCGGTGAACATTGATTTGCTGCTCGCGCATCGCAAATCCAGCAATCCAAAACCCGGCCCGGCGCTCTATGCGTTGCGCGCGCTGGCCATCGCCCTCGCGGAAAACTCCGCGCCCGCCGGGCGACTCGTCGGTAACAAGATCGTCCACCCGTCCGCGATTGATCTCGGTTTCGCCGTCGAGGCTGATGACGGCGTGCTCGTGCCCGTCGTGCGCGGCGCGGACAAAAAGAATCTGAAGGAACTCGTCATCCGCTACAACGAACTCGTCGAACTCGCGCGCCAGCGCAAGCTCCCCGCCGACGCCACGGGCGGGTCCATCGCCACGGTGACGAACTTCGGCACGTTTGGGCTGACGTTCGCCACGCCGATTCCGCTGCCGGAGCAAACGCTCGTGCTGGGCTTCGGCGTGGGCCGCAAAGTTCCGAGCTGGAACGAAGCGAAGCAGCAGTTCGTGCCGGTTACGGAAGCGAATCTCACCTTGAGCTTCGACCACCGCGTGCTCGACGGCGGCGCGGCGGGGCGGCTCTTGCAACGCATCGCGGAGCTGATGCTGCACCCGGAGCAACTGTAAAATCTCCGGCGCGATGTTCAACCGGCTTCAAGTTTTCATCTGGGTCGCCGCCGTGGCGGTTTTGGCCGGCGGACTTTTTTGGTTCTTTCAACACTTCGATAAACTGAACCATGCTCCGGTGGTCGCCGTGTCCGGCAGTCCCGTGCCCAAGGCAGAATACGGCAGCTCGGCGAGTTGCAAGGAATGTCACGAGGAGGCGTATGCCCTGTGGCTCAAATCCAATCACGGCCTCGCCGAGCGCCTGCCGAACGCGGAGATGGATCGTCGCGCATTTGAGCCGGCTCGTGCTTTCACGCACGGCAAGCAGTCGTCCTCGGTGTTCGCGACGAACGGCGATTTTTTTGTCACCACGCTCGGCTTGGGCGGCAAGCCGGAGGCGTTCCGCGTCGGGCGCGTCATCGGCCACGATCCGTTGCGGCAATTTCTTGTCGCCGCGCCGGGTGGCCGCTGGCAGACGTTGGAGGCGTCGTTCGATCCAACTCCTTCGGCGATGAAGACCGGCAGCCGGGCGAGTGGGGCCACTGGACCGGGCGCGGCATGAATTGGAACGCCATGTGCGCGAGCTGCCACAACACGCGCCTGCACAAAAATTACGACGAGGCCACCGATTCCTACCACACCGACATGGCCGAGATGACCGTCGGCTGCGAAGCCTGCCACGGCCCGGCGCGCGCGCACAACGACTGGCAACGCCAATTCGGCAAGAGCGGCAAGAAAGATCCGACGCTGCCGAAGATGAGCCGCGGGCAGGTGCTGGATTATTGCGGTTCGTGCCACGCGCGGCGCTCGGAGCTGACGGGCGACTTCAAGCCGGGCGATTCGTTCTTCGACCACCACGACCTTACCATCGTGGATCACACCGACATC
>JAPLTZ010000477.1 GCA_026397895.1 Verrucomicrobiota bacterium
ATTTAGATTCCAAATAGACCAGTACTCAGATTCCTTTATGCTCCATGCTCTGCTAAGTATAGACCTAGCATTTGCAATCGTATGGACCTCTTGATCAATACCATTTATTCGTACTTGATACTTGATTCCCGACTTGTTGCTTACTGTTACTTCATACTCGATTCCAGAATTATCAAATACAATTGTCACAAACCCTGGATTCTTTACCATCTCATTCAACTTGATGTTTAAAGAGGTGATACCATAGATGACAGAGGGTACAAGATCAAACAATACGCTCTTCCCAACACCATTGGTATCACCCTTTACTGACCTCTGATTATCTCCTCTTACTACTACAATCTTGTTTAGATCAAGTATGACATCGATGGAATCAAATATGAGTACATTCTTGGCCTTGATTCGTTTAATGCTGATCATATATCCCAATCATTCTCAGGATAGAAATACCAATATAGGTGTGGTGCCATATTGTAATACTTGATGCCCTGAAAAACGATTATACTAATGCGTTCCTTATTAATCATGTTGGTTCCTATACATGTAGTTAGGGTTTTGTTGTCTTGGAATTTAATTCTACTTCCTTCAACCTTGCTGTAAAATCCTTGATGGCCGCAGCCAGTTCCTTTTCCTTTTGGTCTACCGCATCCTTCAAATCCTTCATGTCCTTTTGAATACTGTTTACAGCATCCAGCATTCCCTTGATATTACCAAACTTGAAACCTGTTTTGCTATCAGGAGAATCCATAGTTATCTCCGTCTACATAGAAATCGTTGTATACTTCCCATTGTCCACACCATGTATTTTTGTTGACAGGTATAAAGGGTGGAGGATTAAACCTGCATTCAATACCATTATCGGTACTATTGGAATGCTTGCATGTTATGCATGAGTTATGTTCAATAGATTTTACCTGTTTGCCATCAATATACCATCCTTTGGTACCATCAAAAGATTCAATAGCAGGTCCGTCTGTTCTATGACGTTTGCCATCAACCCACCACTCCTTATCCCCATTTGAATGTTCTATTGCAGGTCCGTCTGTTCTATGGGGTTTGTTATCTACATACCATCTTTTGGTACCATCAAAAGATTCAATAGCAGGTCCGTCTGTTCTATGACGTCTACCATCTACATACCATCCTTTAGTACCATCTGCATGTTCGATTGCAGGGCCGTCTGTTCTATGGCATTTCCCCTCAACCCACCACTCCTTCCTGCCATTTTCAAACTCAATTGCAGGACCCCATAAGCAATGGAGTTCACCTTTGTTATTATACCATGTTTTCATTTCGTATTTATTAATGAGACAATTTTCCATTTTGTATTACCTAACAGCCCATTGGAGATATTTCTTTACCTTCTATAAACCATCTAGGATACCCATCTGCATACGTAATAGCAGGGCCGTCTGTTCTATGACGTTGTCCCTTCAACCACCATTCTTTATCACCATTTACATACTCAATAGCAGGTCCGTCCTCTCTGTGTACCTTATTTTCAAAGTACCATACCTTGATACCAGCAGGATACACAATTGCAGGTCCGTCTGTTCTGTGTATATTATTTTCAAAGTACCAAGATTCAGTACCATCAGGATATATTACAGCAGGACCTTCCAACCTATGTTTGTTTCCATTGATACACCATACTTTGGTACCATACACTAATTCAACGGCAGGACCATCCAACCTGTGAAGTAAATCATTTATGTACCAAGCTTTATCTCCATTTGCATGGTCAACTGCCGGACCATCTTCTCGATGTAGTTTACCATCTACATACCATTCCTTATCACCATTTGCATATTCAACAGCAGGGCCACATAATCTATGCAATTTACCAGTGGTATACCATACTTTGTCCCCTTTTTCAGATTCAACTGCAGGACCATCCAACCTATGAAGCAATCCATCCATATACCAACATTTGGTACCATCTGATTCAACAATATAATCTTTCATCTACTTTCCTAGGTTCCGTATAAAAGAGTTAATGCCCGTGAATCAACCTGTTTCCATCTACATACCATTCTTTGGTACCATCTCCTGATTCAATAGCAGGGCCTTCTAACCTATGTAGTTTACCCTCTACGTACCATTTTTTGGTACCATTTTTCCATTTAATAGCAGGTCCGTCTGTTCTATGACGTTTGCCATCAACCCAGTATTCTTTTCCACCGTTTGAATACTTGATAGCAGGTCCATCTGTTCTATGACGTTTGCCATCAACCCAGTATTCTTTTCCACCGTTTGAATACTTGATAGCAGGTCTGTCTGTTCTATGACGTTTGCCATCAACCCAGTATTCTTTTCCACCGTTTGAATACTTGATAGCAGGTCC
>JAPLTZ010000385.1 GCA_026397895.1 Verrucomicrobiota bacterium
CGCGCACGGCCTCTACAACTACCTGCAATCCATCCAGGGCTATCTCGCGCCGCCCATCTTCGTGGTGTTCTTCTTCGGCGTGTTCTGGAAACGGCTGAACGCGAAGGGTTGTCTGTGGGCGATGGTCATCGGGTTCATCGTGGGCCTGTTCCGCATGTTGGTGGACACGCCGTGCACGCTGGACTCCAACTTCCATTACCGGGAAGGCTCGTTTTTCTGGATCATCAACAACATCAACTTCCAGTATTTCAGCATCCTGATCACGATCATCTCGGCGGTGGTGATGGTGGGGGTCAGTTATCTGACGGCAGCGCCGGACGCCAAACAGATCAGCGGCCTGACGTTCGCGACGGCCACGGCGGAGGACAAGGCCAAGACCCGCGCGAGCTGGGGCGCGCTGGAAGTCGTCTGCTCCATCATCGTGCTGATCTGCATCACCTTTGCGTATCTGTATTTCCGCGGGTGAAACAGCGGTCGAATTTAACCAATGAACAATATGCTTCCGATCAGCAAAGATACATTAGGCGTGGGCGACCGGTTCGCTCATCAGGCTTCGGCACAATTGCAGGCGTGCATTCTCGCGGCCCAACACGGCGTCGAGATCTGTCCCACCTGGAACAAGTCCAACCGCGAACACAACATCATCGGCTCCGAACCAGCCAGCGTCCGCGCCGCCGCAGACGCCGCCGTGAAGGCGGCGGGTTGGAACAAGCCCTACTACGTGGACGCCGATCACATCGGTCTCAAGACCGTGGACCGGTTTGTCGGCGCGGCGGATTTCTTCACGATTGATGTCGCGGATTACATCGGCAAACCCGCCGCGGCCGACGCGGTGAAAGCCTTTGCCGACCGGCACGCCGAATTGTCCGGCAAGGTGCAGATCGCGGGCATTGACCGGCCTTTCGACATTCCGCGCGCCGAAGTCGAGCGGATCGCCGGCAAATACCTTTTCGCCGTGCAGGAAGCGGGCAAGGTTTACCGCCACATCGTCGCGGCGAAAGCCGGCCAGCCGTTCATCACCGAGGTTTCGATGGATGAAACGGACTCGCCGCAGACGCCGCCGGAGTTGCTGGTGATTCTCGCGGCCATCGCCGGAGAAAACATCCCCATCCAAACCATCGCGCCCAAGTTCACCGGCCGGTTCAACAAGGGCGTGGACTACGTCGGCGACGCGGCGCAGTTCGAACGCGAGTTCAACGACGACCTCTGCGTCATCGCCCACGCCGTCCAGCGCTATGGGTTGCCGGACACGCTCAAGTTGAGCGTCCACTCGGGCAGCGACAAGTTCTCCATCTACCCGGCCATCCGGCGTGCGTTGCAGCAGCACGGCTGCGGCGTGCACATCAAGACGGCGGGCACGACCTGGTTGGAGGAAATCATCGGTCTCGCCGAGCACGGCGGCGAAGGCTTGAAGCTGGCGAAGGAGATTTATGCCGAGGCCCTCGCGCACATCGAGGAACTTTGCGCGCCCTACGCCACGGTGATTGACATAGACCGGAGCAAACTGCCGCCCGCAGCGGTGGTGAACGGCTGGACTTCCGAACAGTTCGTTCGTGCATTACGCCACAATCAGGTGGTTGGGTTGTTCAATCCCAGCGTGCGGCAGTTGCTGCATGTCGGGTTCAAGGTGGCGGCCAAGATGGGGCCGCGTTACCTCCGCCTGCTGGAAGAATGCGAAGCGTCCGTCACACGCAACGTGACGGCCAACCTGTTTGAACGGCATATCAAGCCGCTGTTCCTCGTCCGATGAGACGGTTCGGCAAAGGATTCGGCGGGCTGGCCCTGCTTGTTTCTTTGCTTGCGACCACGGGCGCGCTGTCAGCACAGACCAAGCCTGCGGTTTCCGTTGTCGCGACATCCGCCACACCGTCAGGCAGCCGGCTGATTCGTGTTCACGACCCCTCCACGGTGGTGAAATGCGGGGAGGATTTCTGGGTGTTCAGCACCGGACACGGAATTCCGTCTTTTCATTCAAAGGACACCACCAATTGGTTGCCCGGTCCGCCTGTTTTCGACAGTGACCCGGCGTGGACGGTGGCAGCGGTTCCGCAGCATCGTGGCATTTATTTCTGGGCGCCGGACATCATCCGGGTGGGCGGCCGTTACCTGCTGTATTATTCCGTTTCGGTTTTCGGCAAGAACACTTCGGCAATCGGTCTGGCCACCAATCCCACGCTGGACCCGGCAGATGCGAACTATCATTGGGCGGAACAGGGCGTGGTCATCGAGTCGCGGGGCACGAACGATTTCAACGCGATAGACCCGGCGGTTTTTCAGGATGCGGACGGGAAATTGTGGCTGGCCTTCGGTTCGTTCTGGACCGGCATCAAGCTGATTGAACTCGATCCACAAACCGGCAGGCGCATCGCGCCGGACTCGCCGATTCATTCGCTCGCGAGCGCGGATGCCATCGAAGCTCCCTATCTGTATCGCCACGGCGGCCATTATTATCTGTTCGTGAATTGGGGGCGATGCTGCCAGGGCGTCAAAAGCACTTACAACATCCGCGTCGGGCGCAGCGATAAAATCACCGGGCCGTATCTCGACCGCGCCGGGCAGAAGCTTTCGGTCGGCGGCGGCAGTCTCTTTCTGGCAACCAGGGGCGCGGTCATCGGGCCGGGTCACGCTGGAATCTTTTCCGACAACGGCGGGGACTGGTTGAGCTGCCATTTCTACGATGGCACGCGTGACGGCAAATCTACGCTGGCCATCCTGCCGTTGCGATGGGACGCGGACGGCTGGCCGCAAGTCATCAGCGAGCAACGCTGACCGGTGCCAGTGTCACTGGGCCGAGCAGGCCGCAGTCGGTGAGCGGCCAGCGGGAGGCGTCGAAGGGCTTGTAGTTGATGTCCACGAAATTGATGTCGCGGAAAGTTTTCCACTTCACGCCGCGGCGGTCGAGGTCGCGGATGCGGTTGGCGTCCGTGCTGGTGACTTCCACTTCGAGCGTGTTGCCGGCGGGTTTCAGGTTGTCCACCACCACCCGGAACGGCGGCGTGATGAGCGTGCCGTAATCCTTGCCGTTCACGCGCACCCGCGCGCTTTGGCGCACGTCACCGAGATTGAGATAAAAACTATCGGAGGGACGAACTCCGCGAGTCCCTGATTTGGATTCTTGGTTTTGGGACTCGTGTAACTCGTCCCTCCGAGGCGCATTAAACGTGGTTTCGTATTTCGCCGTGCCGGCGAAGGCTTGGCAGTTCGTGTCGGGGAAGGTCGTCCATGAGGCGAGCTTGGCGGTTTGGAAATCAGCCGGCAACGTCGGGCCACCGGCGATGAATTTTACGTTCCACGGGCTGGTGATTTCCACCGGCTGGCCGTTGGTCTGCCAATAATTCCAAGCCGGGCCTTCCACATTTTTTTCGGCGAAGGCGCGGAGAATTACGGATTCGCCGGCGGCGAGTTGTAGGTGAACTTCCATTCTATTTGCACCGTTTTGCCGAATCGCCGCTACGCCGGTTGCGCCGGTCATCGGGTCAAGTATGGCAACTGATTGTGGATGGCTATCTCCAAGCGCAAACCAAATCGCAAACCATCCGTCAAAATTTTTTTCCGTGCGATTGGCGATAAAATAATTCCACCCACCATCGAAGGAACGGCGGATGAAACATGTCTGCTTAATTCTTTCGCTCGACAGCCGTGAAATTAAATCTTCTACGCTTATACTCCCTCGCCCAACTGACGCAAACGGCCAAGTGCCCAAATTTGAAGTTAAATGACCAAACTTAATTTTCTTGCTGGTTTCTTTGAATCCAGCCCGCTGTCCTTCTAAATTGCTTTCACCCGAAACATCGGTTGGCATTTGCTTTTCAAAAGACACAGTCGCGCCATTTTCCGCCAACGCAATCAGATTCTTGAAGGTTTCGAGTGGAATGTATTTACATTCCGGCACGAGAATTGATTTGTATTTGCCACCCGGCATCTGAATGTCTCTATCCGCCACTTTCGCCGTTTTCAACTGCGCGTCGGAAACGTAGTCGAATTGATAGCCGTGTTCCCACAGCTCCTTTGCCGTCCGGCCGATGGGCTGGTTTTCAAACCAGACCCGCTGCGCGGCGGCTTCGACTTGAAATTGCGGCGCGCGCGCGGACGCATTGGTGCTGCTCCAGTAATCGCTGATTGGCCAGTAGAGCAGAATGTCGTTGTCGGGCCGGCCCGATTGCAGCACGGACTGGACGCGCGCGATGTAGTCGTTGATGGCCGGCGCGTCGCGCCAGATGGAGTTGCGGGGGTTCATTTCCGTGGCGGCATAGAAATGCCAGCCGGGCCAGCCGGCTTCGTCGGGCGAGTAGCAGCAGCCGTGGTAGAAGGCGTGGTTCACGCCGGAAAGGAACAGTTCGTCCATGACGCCCTTCACCTCGGCGAGCGTTTCGGTGAAATGCTCCGCCAGCCAGGTGCAGCTCTCGGAGGAAACGAGATTCTTGCCGGTGACGTGCGCGGCGGACGAGGCAAACTTGGAAACGAGCGGGTTGTGTTTCTTGCTGAAAAATTCCGTCTCGGGAATGTCGGCAGCGGCGTAGAGGTCGAGCAGGTTGCCGGGCGAGCCGTGCGCCTCGTTGCGGGTGATGAAGCCGTGGTCGTGCGACCATTTCACCCACTGCGGCAGGGTTTCCTCCACCATGATGTCGCTGACGGTCTGGCGGTAATCGCACAGGACGCGCAGGGCGTGGTCGTCGGTGGAGTTTGTGCCAAACCCGCCTTCGCTGCGCTTCGGCGCGGTAAACAGCGCGGGTAATTCGGTCTGCAGCCGGTAGCCGCGGCGTTTCTCGAACTGCGCGAAGAATTCCGGCGACCAGTCGGACTTGTATTCGTAGGAATCGTGATACTGGGCGCGGGGCAGAGCACCGGAATAGCCGTCAAACGCGCCGCTAAACCACTTGAGATAATTGGTCATCGCGGCGGGCGACAACAGGTTGAGCATCCAGCCCTCGCCGCCGGGCGCGGGGCGTTTGACTTTCTGCGGGGAAGGTTTCTGCGAAATGGCGTAAACCGTCCACGCCCCAGCCGGCGCAGTGAAATCCACTTCGCCCGCCGCCGAAATTTTGGTGGTCAGCTCGATGGATTTGCCGTCCGGCCCAAAGGCGACGAGCGCCTGCGTGGTCTTGCGGTCGAATTTTTGTTTCAGCTTTTCTCCGGTGGCAAGCTCGTAGGTTTTCACGACGACGGAGGCGTTCGCTTCCTCGTCCGTGACCTGCGGCCCGCCGAAACACCAGCCCGTGCCGGTGGTCATGTCCACGCCCATGCCGAGGCGCTTTGCCTCCGTGACCGACCAACTCATCATCTCCATCCATTTCGGCGAAAGGTAGCTGATGTAATTCGATTCAAAACCCTTCGCGCCGTAAATCGGGATGATATGGACGCCGCCGAGCCCGGCGTCGTGGTAGCGCGTGAGTTCGCGGGTGATGTTCGTCTTGTCCACCGCGCTGCCCATCCACCACCAGTAGGCCCACGGACGGCATTGCGCGGTGATGGCTGGCCACGCGAGCGGGTCATCGGCGGCATGGAGAGCAGGTGGGTTCAACGCGAGAATCGCGGCCAGCAGCGCAAGGGGTTTGAGTTTCATGAGAATCATTTCACCACCACGTCCCAGACTTTGGCGCGGCGCGATTTGCCCGCCGGGCCGGCAACGTCTAGCACGACGACGTAGTGGTCGTGGTTTTTGTAGGCGTGGATGGGATTTTGCTCGGTGGAAGTTTCGCCGTCGCCGAAGTCCCAGTGCCAGGGCTTGATTTCGCCGCCGGACAAATCCTTGAAGGCGACGAGCCGGCGCGACATGTCCACGACCTGGAACGACCACTGCGCGGCAATCGGCTTCACGAACTGCGGTTCAAGCGGCATGAGTTTGAACAGGCAGAGTTCGTCGGCTTTGCCATACATCGTGTGCTTGGGCGAGAGATTCCAGAAGCCGTTGTTCGTGTCGCCGGAGTGGATGTCGTCGTAGTCAATCAGCGCGAACGACAGGCCGATGAGTTTGTTTTCCTTGAGCACGGATTCCACGGCACGTTGCGGGCCTGCCGCGCCGGCGTAGTCGAAGGGCGTGATCCAGAATTCCAGCACGAGGTGGCCGGGCTGGCCGGGCCGGCAACTATAGTTGCCGGCGGCGTTCGCGTAGGGCAATTCCTTGAGCCATGAAGCGGCGCTCCAGACCATGCACCAGTCCTTGCCCTCGGCGGGCGTGAAGATGTGGTAGTTCTGGGCGTGCGCGCTTTGCTGCGAAAAATAGGTTTCCCACTCGCCGAGCAGTTCGCGTGCGGGGTGAAACTTTTCAATCAGCGGCCCGCCGGAGAGGTCGCCGTCCACGACCAGCTCGAAGGTGTCGTTGTGCAGGCCTGGCTGCGCGAAGTCCCAATAGTCGTCGTCGGCCTCGTAGAGAAAATACAGGCGGTTCAGGCCTTTCACCCAGCCGGCCTTGACGCGGATTTTCGGCGCGCAGGCATCGGACAATTTATGTTTGCCGCTGTCGTCGGTCAGTTGCGCGCTGCCGATGACGTAACTTTCGGGAACGATGTTCCAGTCATTCGTGTCGCCGTCAATGCGCGGGATTTTGTCGGCGGGAAACTGGAAAACCTTGAAACCGCTGTTCGTGCGTTCCAGCGCGGGCGCGGTGGAGCAGGGGAGCGCCACAGCCATCGCGGCGAGCGCCAACCGGCGCGCGAGCCGCCGCAACCGAAAGAGGGGAAATTTCACTGGAACAGCACTCCATTTTCGCGCCATGCTGTCAATCATTAACCCCGTTCCGGCCATCACCATTTAGGGTTAGTGCGCCGCCGGGCGGATAATGCTAAACATAGCCATGCTCAAATCGGCCAAGCTGATTTTCTCCTGCGCCTGTGCGACGGCGCTGTTCACCGGCTGCGCGACGGCGCAGAAGAATACCGACGATATTTTTACTCACTGGCCCGCAGGGGGCTCGCCGGATGAAATCGGCAAACGCGTGGCGGAAAATTTTGCGGCGCGCAAGTTTGACTTCCAGACCAATCCCAAGCGCGAGTCGGTCATCTACCCTGAAG